>PCAT01000069.1 GCA_002730655.1 Balneola sp. | reverse complement strand
CACAATAAGAGCGTCTTCCGTTTGAAACTATGCCCTGCTTAGTTCTGCACGTTGGCAGTTGGACCAAATTATCCCTAGAGATATCACCCTGTAGTCCTATTCGCGTTACATAGCTTCCACCCTGTGTCGACCTAGGAGCTGACAATATTAAGTTACTAAAGTCGAAATCCTTACTTAATTTCAATATGCTCATTGTAGGCAAATGCTATAATAATCGGTAAAATCTCACGCAATTTCTCCCCTGTAATACTAAGTGACTATGCAGCCTGATACTTTTTTAGATAAGTGTTTATCAGTTTTAAGAAGAGAGGATGTTCGTGTAGAACTTAAATCATTTATGAAACCTATATTTGACATGATTCTACAAGAGCTTTATCCTTACATATACCTATCAGTTCTGTTAGTTGTTGTTTCCTTCCTACTGATGGTAGCAATTTTTATCATGATTGTTAAGTCAAAGTCAAAATTAGCCGCGTGAGATTTTCTCAAGTAATTACATAATGTTCGGTGGAAAGAGGACGCACAAGAGGCATCACAAGAAGCACGGAGGCAAGAAGCACGGAGGTAAGAAGGGCGGTATGGGATGTGGCTCTAAGAAACACGCTGCTAAGAAGGGCGGTATGAGCTGCACTAAGAGACGTGGAGGTAAGAAGGGAGGCAAGAAGGCAGGTAAGAGTCTTAAGGGAGGTTCGTTCACCTCGCTTCTTAAGACTGCTGCTGCCCCGGCTGCCCTTTTGTTCGCCAACACTGTTGCGCACCCGCGCGGAAAGAAGGAGTCCAAGAAGTAAGTTGGGTAAGTAAAAAACGCTTAAACATATTGGAATAATTTTGTTAATTCAAATATGTCTTTTGAGAACATGGTTAAGAGCTGGGTAAGTATTGACAACAAGCTTAAGATATTGTCCGAGGAAACAAAGTCTTTACGAGAGCAGAGGAACGAGATAAATAGTAAAATTATTAAACACGTTGATACATCAGGAATGAAGAGCGCTACAGTCAGGATATCAGACGGACGACTTCGATTTGTAGATTCGTCTTCATCCGCTCCACTAACATTGAAGTTCGTCCAGTCATGTCTACAACAATGTCTAAGCTCTGAGAAACAAGTAGAACAAATTATGAACTATATTAAGGAACAACGCGAGACAAAGATCAAAACCGAGGTAAAGCGATACTATGAGTAAAAAGGTTATAGACAATAGATATATGATGAAGCATTTTACCCCTTCTGACTGTGTTTTTGCAACTAATGGTAATGAGGTTATGGGAGCGGGATATCCAGTGACCAATTTATTTATGGAGTGTAATTTGGCACCAATGAGTACAGATAACTCAGAAGCAGCTCATGATGAAAGTGAATTGGTTAGTCGATTGTTTAAGGGCGATTTGGGTGTGCCCCTCGGTTTATTTATTGAGAATATATCTAGTTCGAATCCTAGCAAGCCATCATCTAGCAGTAGCGATGTTACTCTAATGCCTGAGCCTTTGTATAACAAGTTAGTTTCAATGGTGGAGGTTAAGCGTCCAACGAGCATTAAGCCTATAACACGTCGTAAAAGTTTCTCCTCTTCTAGAAAGACTCGTAAGAGTAAATCCAGAACCTAATTAATCTTAATCCATAAGACATAATTTGTCTTATAGATTCTCATTTTGATACCAATATTCTAGATAGCATTCCAGCTATTTTTATTAAACGGAGACAGCTCAAGTGTGGATAGCTTATTTTTCCAATATTGGACACGTTTCTCATTCTTCAGGTCTTCTGCGGTTTTGGGATATATGGTTGAGTTTTCCATTAAGCTCTTCTCAGCACTGGTTGGTCCCGGCTTCATACCATAGCAATTCACTCCAAATCTTACATTTGGATTAGCAATGTAGCCTCCATTGATTCCAGGTCGCCCGCAATCATGCTCATGACCATCGATCAACTGTAACTTCTCAAAGGTAGACTTCTGAGTTGGGAAGTATGCCATCTGGTCCTTTGACCATCCATAGCTGCACCACTCAGCACCATTCTTATAAGCACTCTCTATTTGATCATATGTCGCTAACTCACTATTCATTGCCTTACAAATAGCCTCAGCGTCCTGATAAGTGTATAAATTGTCAGCGACGTGAAACACCTGTTGTCCTCCTCCTAACTGAGCAGCGTCACTTGATGGAGATAGTGGCAGACTGCTTTCTTCGGCATTACCAGTGGTATTACTACCATCACTGGGAAGGGATGATCCGCTGTCAATCGGTTTAACAACCTTAACATCTATCTCGGGCTGCCTAGAGAACAAGTCTTTTAAAGTGGCAGATACATTTACGTTGAAAAAGTATTGCATGCCATTTGTTAGAATTAATACTACAAATAAACCCCACAATACTATCTCAAGTCCTCCCAAACCTCCACTAGGTTGCACACTTGCTTCAGCATTTCCACCTAATGACGCAAATAGAATGTAATAGACTACAATTACCATAATAAGTATCCCCAGTACTATGGGATTAGAACCTACTTTAGATGCCAAATCGTATCCGGATGAAGGTATTCCAGTTAATGATTGATAATTGAACTCCATGAACAGTATATAATACATGATTATTTTTTACGATAGAAAAGTGTATATGCACTTGCAGAAACACCGCTTATGTTGCTACACTTTTTCAACTCTGTATCGTTAAAGTTGTACCACCCTTTCTCTGTTTTTACATCCGCATGATAGTGACCCCCATGTACCGATCCGCCGTGGTTACACACTCCATATAATTCGTATTTGAAATCGTTCCTTCTGTATCCAACCACGAAAGGTGTCATGTCCAGCTCCTCCACCGGAAACCTAATTCTTTGATGCAACTTGCTCAAAGAATTGCTAAAACGCTTCAAATGGATAATTAATATAGAAGGTAAGCTCCAGAATACAAAGTCTCTGTCTGCACTTATCTTTCTATCCTGCTTTTCATCGTAGTAAGCATTTTCGCCATCAAGTCTTTCTTTTTTACAATATTCTGCTAAGCAATCTAGCATATCGATTTCATTGACGTTTTTTCTAAATATGATAGGAAGCTGTATCGACGAGAAAGGCTCAGGAGAAACGGAGATTGGTCGACCATCTGTATCACATATCCTAGATACAGATATGCCAATGAATATCGAAACTATCTCTGAGTACTCTTTCTCATACATGGTTTTCATCATTTCATAGCACTTGGAGGCTAGTATATCCCTAGAGTTCTTAGGTTTTCCCTTTACAGACATGACTACACTTCTCGATAGTCCCTTATGAAACTTGTCTATTAGGAACTGCCAAAACTCTGATACGTCACATTGTCCGAAAGAAGAAAACTCTCGATTGCCATCTGATCTACACACACTTTGCACCGCTTTCACAAAACCCCATGGGGCTATTGTACAATCTTCGCTCCACATCAACTCTCTCAACTTGTTCCATTCCTCGATCAACATTGCTCCATTGTTTTTCTTCATTTTCCGGCTTAGACTTTCATCCTCTAATAAATTGGTCAAAGGAATCGTGTGTGACAGAACTTGTAGTACTGAATTGAGATAACACGTATTTCCTACATTGGCTAAACCAGTCAAACCATTTCCAACAGATTCCATAATGTATTAATACTACCAATTTTATCTACTTTTATATTATGTCTACTTCAATACCATCCGACTCTTCTGATATTCTAACGGTCGTTAGAGAATATCTTGATTACTCACGACACACACAAACTCTTCTCTCTAATATTGTATCTATCACAACTGAACAAGATAGACGAGTTAATGCTCTTATAAATCGTACCTTCAATCACGTAAGTGCCATGCACAGATTTCATCCGTCCTTACCAACTCCTCCTTCTCGTCCAGTTCCTCCCCCTGTCCGAACAACATGGAGCTTTACACCATCTCTAAGCCCAGTTTCAGTAAGACCTACAGAAAACCAGATCGTGGAGGCGACCCAAGTTTTATTATTTAGGGAATTGACTGATCCTACAAATAGTGTTTGTCCGATTACACAAGAGGCATTTGGACCTAACGATATTATCATTCAGATAAGTCACTGTCACCATAACTTTAGGCCAGCTGCATTGCGTACCTGGTTCGAGCGAGACACACACTGCCCTTTGTGTAGGTTTGACATTAGAGATCATGTATCCGAGCATTCTTCTGAAGAAACCAATGATAATCAGCAAACCCGTCCTCTGACTTCTCATTCTTCTCCGATTCACTCTGTTTTTACTGCATCTAATCGTGATGAGGTTATTCATCATTTAAGCGAAGCAGTAGCTTCTGACCTAACCTCAAGACTGTTATCCGACCTTTCATTTAGTAGTAATGGTTCTCCACTTAGCATTTCATACTCATTTTTGTCATCGCTTAGGGAGGCTGGGTCCAATATAAGCGATAGAGAAAACCAGCTTGACAATAACGAGGATGTTCAGTAGAAATATGAAAATCGGCCGGTAATATATGTATGGATGTCAAACCAAATATGATAGATGGAGGAGTCTGGTTGGTCGAAAATTGGCACGCGTTCGATCTTCTTTGGCTCCTCTAGCCTACGTATATGTTCTGTGGATTTTTATACATTTTGCTGCAGCTAGACTTTATGCCGAGCTTTGTGTTCCTAATACTGTTCAAGGGCTAGTACTATCTCCATTTCTAGTGTCTACCCCACACTGCACAGCTTTGCTTTGGGCTGTAAACGAAGGAACAGTATCTATAAGGTCGATGTGGGTTTTATTGGGCGCATGGTTTAGTGGTGTTATGATAGCATCACCTAGACGTAGAGAAAATAGAAAAAGGGTTATTGAAGACTCAGAAACCGAACCAGATTCACCTTCATCCAAAGAATCTCGATAGTGTAGTTTGCCTAGTCCCTGTGTCATGTTCTCTTTTGTGTTCAGCTTGTTGAATGAACTCGTCGAATAACAAAGACTTTACTTCTTTAGACTTTATGTCCATCTCTTTTTTGCGATACTCCTCTCTAGAAAGAGTGTCATTTAATGTCTCTAGCTTACCTTCAATCATCATTCTTTTCCTCTTTGTAAACCCATCTAGTTTATCAAGAACCAATGCAAATACTTGTTGAACTGGTTTCATAATTTGATTTGTTATGTAGAACGAATAATCTAGCTGCAAATTGTTAGACCGGATAAACTCAGGATGCTCAATCTTATCTCCCTGTTTTAAACCTGCGCCTGTTTTTTGTATATAGGCAAATGGGATTCTGTCACCCGATGCTGGTTTATTACCAGGGTCCCTACTGCCCATTCTGTCCGCCAATACCTTATGTGCTATTTGTAAGGGATTCTTATAGTAGCCTCTCAATGATTTAGTAATAATTAGTTTATCCATGTTACACTTGCCTTCGACCAGCAATTGCAGCGAGTCTTTTAGAAATCTAACTGCTTTATCAACATCTTTGTCTTTCATTAAGATGTCGATTATACCCCCATACACATCTTTCACTATAGGAGCGTTATCTCTTCGCTTGAGCACAATTCCCATTTCCTTTCTGTAGCATACTTTTGGATCGGTTTCATACAACATCCCCACATATCTCTTTTTACTCAACAAACAGAAGGGTAGGAATGTTTTCTCATATTCTAGATCGTGCGGCTTTTTCAACGATTGTGTAGCCAGCTCTCCAGCTTGCTGAGCAAGTATTATAGTCATCTCTAGCGCCTTCTGTCCGGTTATACGAGTTCCATCTAGCTCTTCTAGGTTGAATGTAAAGAATACACTGTCCGTATCACCGTAAATGTATTCAGCTTTGGTTCGTACCCTGCCATACCCTTCAACATCTACTTCAGTATTTCCGTACACTTCCTCTATAAGTCTCTGAGCATATTTTAACAGTTTCCTACCTGTAGCAGTCGTTGATGCAGCCACATCAACCTCGTAAAAGGAAGATGTTTTCGCTCCTGTCTGGCCATAAAGAGAGTTTGCCGTTACTTTGATACTAAGCTGTCTTTTGTCTAGTACATTTTTCATAAACTCATCATCGTGTTGTGGAATCATCTTTCTTGTTGCTTTTCTAGCAGCTAACAGCTCCTCGAGAATGGAAGGCATTACTGCTTTACCGATTGGAAACTGAGCGAATCTGCATGTTTTCCTTCCAACTAATGTTTTAATAGCAGCCGACTTCGCTGTCTTTCTTATGTATTTGTAAGTGTCGTATTCTACGTCAACATACTTGTAATTTGGCAAGTTATCATACTTGTATCCTCCAGTTTCATTCTTTTCGCCAGTTTCTTTTATCATGTTACCATTCAAGTCATACTCCTTAGTCCACACTTTGCTATCGTGTGACATGTTCTCACTGATCATCGATGATGGATAAAGAGAACTGTAGTCAACACACGCCACGGGATTATCGGTATAGAGTCCAGCTTTTGGTTCCAAAACAATGGCACCTTCGTAGCCTTCATTGCTCATCGTTTTTTCAATCACTGGAATCAGTGTTCCTTTCTCTCTGCACTTCTTAGCCACATAACTAGTGATTTTTATACCCTGTCCTCTAAGGACTAAGAACGACATTGGCACTGAACACAGTTTTGCCATCTCCACGTAACCAGTAATCACATCTATCTTACGGAGTAAATGATGAACTAAGTTGCAATCCTGAATACAATATTTTGCGATGACCGCTCTCGATGACGGTCCTTCATTAGTCATACGGAATATGTCTTGAGGGGATACATCGTCTTTAGCAAGACCCCATCTAACTTTCTTTTCCATATTTGGTTTCTCAATACCGGATATTGTAAAAGTCTTATTGGCCAAATCTATGTCGATCACTTGCATTTTCTTTCCATTCTGATAAGCGTCTGAAGAATGTGCAATTTCTTCCAAACTGATCCATGCACCCACCTCTAGTCCAACCATATTTTTTGTGTGAATTACTGTGTTGCCATCCATGTGTTCAATTCTCTTGATCCCATCTCCTATAAAATGACTTGCTGCATAGTCGAGCTTATATGAAGTTAGATTGTAGTCACGCCGGAAGTAGTTGTAAAGATCAATCTGAAGCCTGCCCGTCATATTAATGTACCTTAGATCGTGTTGACCACTTGCTAGGATGACTGAACTTTCTTCTATCTTGATTTTCCCTGACCTATAATCTTTGGTATAGCACTTCTCTTCTATGTTTCGTGACATCCTAAGAAACGAATCTACACAATCTAGCTCTTGCGACCTTACAAACAAGAATTGATGATCAAAACCAAAGATGTTGTAGCCAATAATAATATCCGGGTCTTCCTCAGTTATTAATTTTGACCAAGCAAGCAACAAATCCTTTTCTGTTGAATGACAAACAATTTGACTGTTTTCTACTTGTGGGAGATGGTCACATGTATCTAACACGTCGCACCTGTTTAAATAAGGAACTTTGTCACCATATCGCAGAAATGTTGATCCAATGAATGTGGTTTTATCTCCTTCAAGCGGAGGAAAGCATTGACTCATCGATCTAGTTACTTCTCCAACTAGCTCATCGCGATCATATGAATCACAGTTGGATAGCAGGTCAAACATATCATCTGTTTGATTGATGGTCTTCCTTTTCTTTCCACGGTAAGATGAATGATTTTCGTTTTCATCGCTTCCATCTCCTTCAACTGGATCATCGAACTGAAACATCGAACCTATTTTATCCTCCTCGTCCTCGTCACTAATATTCGTGGTTGACTGAATCCAAACCTCCACTCTTCTAGCTATGTCTGTGGGTTGTGTTTGTCGTTTGGTGTATACTCTACTTATGTCATCTAATGGTTTCTCTGTGAATACTGAGGCAACCACGTCTTTTAGATGCTGCTTATCAATTACGTTGCCCTTACTCCTCTTTTTCTCCAGACAGCCATCCACTATCTCTGTAGCTAGTTTCTTGTAGTTCTTTTTTGGAAGAGGGAAATCTCCGTGTGAACTAGAGGCTTCAATATCAAATGAGCAAATCTTGTAAGGCACTAGAGTTTCTTTATTGGGCAGCGGTATCACCTTATTGTGACTTATGGTAAACTCAAAGTCGCATGAAGTGGTCTTCTGTCTATGTCTGCGGGCTTTACTAAGAGGTATGGCTATCCATCCAGAAGGACTCACTTCTTGAATGTGAAAGTAACGAAGCATTGGTGGAATATTGGCCTCATAAAGTTTAAGCATTGTTTGCGTAGGTTCGAAGAGATATCCTTTAGGTTTTAGACGTTTTACTCCACGCACTGTTTCATACCAAAGGTTTTTGGCCTGATTCATCGCCCTCAAGGATTTGAACTTGACTACACAAAAGTTATGGTGACTTTCACCATCGAATCCATATAGCTTCTTCCTTTGAAATATTTTG
>PCAT01000068.1 GCA_002730655.1 Balneola sp. | reverse complement strand
ATGAATATGCCGGGAGATTTCAGAATTTCTATACAAGCGCCCCTATGATGGATGAAGGACGTGAAGATTATTTTGATAATGACGACGACTGGAATATTCTAATTGATGATGTAGGAATTCAAGGCGATCCAAATTCTGCAAGTTTAGGCCAAGGTGACGGATTTCCAACATCTGGTGCTGGCACAGTATTTCCAGGAGAATCAGGTATTGATAAAACTGATGTTAGTGAAACAGATTTGATTGGAGTATCTAGAGTGAGAATATTTGATGCTGGTTCTATGGGAGTAAATCAAGATGCTGATATCTGGCTTCGTTACTTGATTCCTGGTGAGTTTGTTGAAAAACAAGGAACCGATTCAGATATATTCGTTTCCTCAGGTCTATTTCCACTAGCAAGAGGAACGTCTGAACGTTTTGCTGTTGCAATTACCGCTGCTCAGGAAAATCAGCAGAGCGCTTTATTTGACCGTCAAAGGGTAAACGAGCGACTTAGAGATGCTACAAAAGCTTATGAAGCAGATTATCAATTTGCTGTTGCACCTGATCCCCCAATTATTACTTCAGTATCTGGAAATGGCAGAGTAACTTTATACTGGGATACTAATTCTGAAAATTCTTTTGATCGGTATATGAATCTTCAAACAGGCAATGGTTATGATTTTGAAGGTTATAAAGTATATCGCACTACGGATGTATCCTTTGAGGAGATTCGTAGTATTACTGATGGTCGAGGGGGTAAAACTTTTTTACAACCTGAAGCTATATACGACAAAAAAAATGGAGTATTTGGATTTCACCCTGTTTCAGAAAATGGTCTGCAGTTTAATATGGGTACTGACTCTGGCATTCGGCGAATTTATGAGGATACTACAGTAGTGAACGGGCGAAAGTACTATTATGCTGTAACAGCTTTTGATAGAGGTTTGGAGATAGCTGGTATTAGCCCCTCTGAATCACCTGTACAAATATCACTAAATCCAGATGGGACTGTGGATTTTGGTCAAAATGTGCTTGAAGTACGAGCTTCAAGAGAGCAAGCTGGGTATATTAGTCCTACAAATCCGCAGGCCGCAATTTACCAAGGGGCACCAGGAGGAACCGTTGAAGTAGAGGTAATAGATCCTATGCAGTTAAAGCTGGATAACCTTTATGAAGTTGTCTTTGAAGATACCTTACTAAGTGGTGGTTCAAATCCAGATACCCTTAAAACTAAAAATTTTACTCTGCGAAATATTACTACAGGTATCCCAGACACATTGCTCTCCCGATTTACTAGCCTAAATGGTGGCATGAATCCAGTTACAGAGGGTTTTACTGTGCGAGTTACCAACATAGAGTCTTTCGGTTTAAATGAAGCTCGTTCTGGTTGGTTTACCGGGAATACGGAGGCTATGAATATTCATGGGTTTTCTTTTGCCATTCAAGCCGCACCAAAAGTGTCTGATTATGAATTGATTATTGGAGATAATGTTGGCTTTGGCCAATCAATTGAAAAAGAAATTGAGGTCGCTACAGGTATTTATCAGACACTACCTTCGATTCCTACTAATTTTAAAGTATTTAACACTTACACCGGAGAAGAGGCTAAGTATGCCTTTGCCGATTTAAATGTGAATACCTCATTCCAACAAAGGTGTAATCCTACTATCATAGTACCTGGCAACTATACTCCACCAGAACCAGGGCATCTTTCTGCCGTGGCAGGTTTTAGCGGACGTTGTTCAGATGTATTGTTTTTGGTAGAAGATTTTAGAGGAATAGAAGATACACTTACTTATAAAATTGAAATGGCGCCATTATTGATTAATGATAATTTGGAAACCAGAAATCCAGCTCCTGGAGATACCCTAAAAATTTTCACAACTAAGCCATTCTCATCAAATGATATTTTTCGTTTTCGATTAGACACTGAAAATGTGCCCAGAATCGATGCAGACTCAGCTGCATCAGCTCTTGATGAAATATTGGTTATACCTAACCCTTATAAAGTTGCCAATATTTATGAACCTAGTGTAACTAATACTAATTTTCAACATAATCGCGAGTTACATTTTACAGGGATGCCTTCTCCAGCTACCCTTAGAATTTTCACCGTTTCAGGTGTTCTTATTCGGGAAATAGATATTACTGATTCGGATTTAACAAGCGCCTATGGAGGATCGTATGTTTGGAATATGCTTACTAAAGATAACTTGGAAATTTCATATGGCATATACCTATATCATATAGAAGCACCAGGTGTAGGTGAGAAGGTGGGAAAATTTGCAGTTATCAAATAAGATATTTATGATGAAAGAACGAATTATTTATCGCTTATTTTTGACACTAACATTAATGTTTACACCCGTATTGACTTATTCTCAATTATCCAAGGTAGGTACTTCAGCAGCTGAATTTTTACGCATCCCTGTTGGCGCTCGGGCTGCTTCCATTTCAGCATATGCTGCAAACACAAATGATGGAGCTTCGATGATTTTAAATCCTGCAGGGTTAACTTCTGTACCTAAAAGTGAAGTTATAATTGAGATTACTCCATGGTATATGGATATGACCCACAGTTTTTTTGGAGCTTCTATGTTAACTGAAAAAGGTGTAGTTGGTGTTCATGTTTTGTCATTAAACTATGGTGAATTTGAAGAAACTACAGCAGAGGCACAGGGACTAACAGGTCGGACCTTTAATGCTTATTCTGTTTCCTTTGGACTAAGTTATGCTCGACAGTTGTTACCTCAATTTAGTATTGGAGGTACAGCTAAGGTCATACACGAACAAATAGCCAAGAGCTCTGCTTCAGCTCTTGCTTTCGACATAGGAACAATTTACCAAACACCATTTGACAATATTAATTTTGGGGTAAGTGTCACAAATTTTGGATCAAAACTACAAATGAATGGTAATGATTTAATCATTAGTTCTGATCCAGACGAATCACAGACTGGGAATTATGAACCTGACGCATTATTAGCTACTCAATCCTTTGATCTACCATTAATGCTAAAAGTAGGTTTGAATTGGGATGCTGTAGAGCTAAAAAATGCAAGATTAGCATTATCTATAGATGGTAACAATCCAACAAATAATACTCAAAGTATCAGTATTGGAGGAGAATTAGCCCTGGCAAATGAACAGGTTATGATCCGTGCGGGACTTCCCTACATAGGACAAAAAGATAAGATTGAAACATTTACAACTGGTATAGGTTTTCGGTACAGTTCAATCAGTGGGGTTGGGCTAGGATTTAATTATAGTTACAATGGCTATAAATATTTAGGCGATATAAATAAATTAAGTTTGCAGATTTACTTTTAACCATAACAATAACATAAACAGGAGTCGAAATGACCCACAAATACAATATATTCCATTGGAGTATTCGAAGTATGATGGGCTTATTTATGTTTGTAAGTTTTTTTACGTTTACAGACATAAATGCACAAGTCCAGGATCCAGTTTGGACCATTAATGCACCTACTAGCAATTGGTTTGGTACTGGAAATACCGAGCGTGGACTCGGATTAAATCACGCTACGGGCAATTTAATTGTGGCTAGTCGTCAGGGGGGAGTTACCCCAATACTGATTGACGCAGCTACGGGCGATTCGGTCGGTATGCTAAAAACGATTCGTTCAGCTAAGGAGAATCCAGAAGCACTTTGGACGATCACTGCCCCTACGAGCAATTGGTTTGGAACAGGGAATACCGAACGTGGATTAGGGTTTAATCCAGCGACCGGTAATTTGATTGTAGCTAGCCGTCAAGGTGGAGTTACCCCTGTATTAGTAGATGCAGCAACCGGTGATTCGGTTGGTATCCTATCAAATACGGGTATATCTGGCGGTATTTTCGCATTTAACCAGATCAAAGCAACATCGGATGGTCAAATTTTTACGGCTAACCTAGCTATAAATGGTGAGTCTAGAATCTATCGATGGGCGAATGAAACAGCTGATCCTGAGTTAGTCTTTGCAGATTCATTAGGTCAACGTCTAGGTGATTCCTTTGGAGTAGTTGGTTCTGCTGATAGCGTGCATGTATTCTTGTCAGGAAGTGGCGCTACTAAAGTAGTACCCTTCTTCTGGGACGGTACTAGCCTAACTAAAAAAGCTGATTATACAGTTGCTGCAGGGGAAGCCCGTGGTGGATTTTCTGGGCATGCAATCGCAGATAGTATTGTGATTACAGGTACTGGTACCGCGCCAAGATACATGAATGCATTAGATGGTACACTAGGGACTCAATTAGCGTCAGCTGATGTTGCTTCAGGTGACCTGAATTCAGTAATGGTTAATGATCAGTTCACCTACAAAGGGAAACACTATGTAGTAGCAGGCCCTGCCTTTACTAATGGTAAATTCTACATGTTAGATGTTACTGACCCAGCAAATGCGACTCTAGTTCATGAGTTAGGACCTATAGGAAATAATACAAATGGTAATAACACAGGTGGAGTGGTGTTTGATGATGCAACGGGGAAACTCTATATCATGGATACCAACAACGCTATTGCTGCATACAGTATGTCTGACTTTGTGGATATGCCAGTGATTAGTGGTGGAATCTTCGCATTCAACCAGATCAAAGCTACTGTTGATGGTCAAATTTTTACGGCTAACCTAGCTATAAATGGTGAGTCTAGAATCTATCGATGGGCGGATGAAACAGCTGAACCTGAGTTGGTATTTGCTGGTGAGCTAGGAGGACGTCTAGGTGATTCCTTTGGTGTTTATGGCGAAGATGACAAGGTTCGGGTACTTCTGAGTGGAACTGGTGCCGATAAGGTCGAGGTTTTCGATTGGGATGGCTCAGCTATGGTTCATGCTGCAACTTTTCCTGTTGATGCAGGAGCGGCTCGTGGTGGCTTTTCTTCTCATGTATTTGAGGATAGTGTACTTATAACGGGTACTGGTACTGCACCTAGACTTATGAACTTAACCGATGGTGGATTAAGTCCTAATATAGTGTCAGTCGGTATAGATCAGACAACTTTAAATTCATCTATGTTAAATGATTTTGCTTTCATTGACGGAGAATTCATTATTGTAACAGGTCCTGCTTTTACTGATGGTAAATTCTATATCTCAATTCCTGGTGAAGATGATCATACACTTGAGAATGTTGGAGAAATAGGTCCATTAGGAAATAACACAAATGGTAATAATACAGGTGGTGTTATTTTTAATGAAATGACGGGTCATTTGTATTTAATGGATACTAATAATCAATTAGCAGCCTACAATATCTACGATTTCATGCCGGAACCAGGTCCAGCTGCAAATTTAATATTCTCGGAATATATAGAGGGATCTAGTAATAATAAGGCAATAGAAATTGCTAATATGGGGCAATTTGAAGCTGATCTTGCTCAATATAGAATAGCTCAATCCGTTAATGGTAGTGGATGGAAGTATTACCATCAATTTCCCATTGATGCTTACATTGAGCCAGGTATTCCTTATGTGATACTGAACAGTTCAGTCCATGATACTCTATTCGACAAAGACTTTGCTGATGAAGTATTAGACTATCCTTCAGTTGTTCACCATAATGGTGATGATGCAAGAGCAATTATTCGAGTTGTAAGAGGGGATACTACTTTAATAGATGTATTTGGAGATCCAGACAATGATCCAGGTTCTGGTTGGGATGTAGCTGGTGTTAGCACCGCTACGAAAGATCATACTTTGGTTAGAAAAGGTAATGTTACTCAAGGGGTTACTGAACCTTTACTTTCTTTTGGTAGTGATGAGGCTAGTTCAGAATGGGAAGTAAGACCTAAAAATGATTTTAGTGATTTAGGTTATCATGGATCATCTGGGCCAACTACAGTAATGTTCACAGTAAATACATCAACTATGCCAGATACTCTTCAAGATTACCATTTTATGCAGATTAGAGGTGGTTTTGTTGGACCTGATGTTGATGATGCTGCTTCTTCTGGTATGATTACTTGGGATTCAGCGTCAAGGCATATGTATAATGAAGGTGGTGACTACTGGTGGGCTGACTTCCCAATGTCACCTGGAGACACATTGAATTATAAATTCTGGGCTGGAGTAGATCCTGAAACACCACTAATTAATGGTAGTGAGCAAGGTTGGGAATCTGGAGGCAATAATCAATTCATTCTTCCTGCTGATTTTGCTGAAGGAGACACAGTTGTTGCTCTCCAATTCTATGAAACCAGAGAAGCTCCATATACATCTCATGAAGATAGTATATCATTGTATTTCAAAGTCAACATAGGTGCAAAAGCACAATTAGGTGACTTTGATCCAGACAATGATATTATTGGAGTTAGGGGAGGTGCCGAATTTATTGGTAACTGGGGATCAACATTAGCTTTAAACCAAACTAGTAGTCAAGGTGATAACTTGTTCTATGGTGGTCAAGCTACAGTGCATAAAGATAGTTTAGTCAATTTTACTAACCCTGTTGAATATAAATTTGTGATTGAACATTCAAGTGGTGAAGTAACCTGGGAATCAACACCTAATAGAGTCTTCAATATGCCAGATTCAGATTCAACAATGCACTGGGTATTCTTTAATAATGAACCTCCAACGGATGCCGAAATATTAAGTACCACTCTTAACTTTGAAGTTAATGTAGGTATTTTGGAAGGTTTAGGTTATTTCAATTCATCTATTGATCATGTATTTGTACGTGGTAGTTTCAATGGTTGGAGTGAGCAAAACCAAATGGTCTTTAATTCATTTTCAGGCACATATGAAGAAACAGGAATACCCTTCTCAACTACTGTTGATGCGGAAGTTGGATATAAATATTATATCAAGTGGGATCCATCTAGGGATGATCAAACAAGCACTAATTTTCTTCCGGGAATCACCCATGATGGATCAGGTTGGGAAGAACCAGGTGTCACAGGTGGTGGAGACCGATACTTCAAAATGGTTGAAGGTGCTGATCAACCTAAGCGTTCTGAATTCTTCAATGGGGTTGATCCAAAAGCACTGTTAACATCAAACAATGTTGAAGGTGGCGCCATATCAGTTAACTTTTCTATTGATATGAGCCCAGCTGCTCAGCATACATCACAGCCATTTGATGCTTCAAATGATTCTGTCTATCTATTTGT
>PCAT01000067.1 GCA_002730655.1 Balneola sp. | reverse complement strand
TTATATTATAAAATAATTATCATTATGTATTTGTATTAACAATTAATTTATTCTTTTTTATATTATTTAAAAAGATGGTTACTTAATTAGTAACATTTTCGTAACACGCTGATAGCCATTAAATAAAATATGTGCATAATACACACCCGATGGTAAATTTTGTGCGTTAAATGTCTGTGTATGATACCCTCTCTGTTTTATGCTTTTCTCTAAACTAGCTACTTTTTGCCCTAATGAGTTATAGATAAGTATTTCGACCAACCCAGCTACTGGTATAGAATATTTTAGCTGAGTGGTGGGATTAAATGGATTGGGATAGTTAGGGTATAACTCAACTTGGGATAGCTCCAAATAATCTAATTGGTCCATTGCTGTACTCTCTAAGTCGTAAATAGCTAAAAAACTTCCGGGTATAATTCCCACGCTAAATTCATCCAAATCCTGAAAGCTGTCAGCATGTACCACCCTGACGGAACCCGCGACTACATAGTCTTTGGCATCTGCTAAATATAGATGATTCCGTGCAGATTCGTAATAGAATGAGTAGTATGAACCCGATATAATAGTTTCAGTAGTTACATCCACCTGATTTAAATTGACCCGTTTGATCCCCTCACTTTGAAGGTAAAGGAATTCATTTCTAGGATCATAACCAAGATGAATGCCAGCTTGTTTTAACTCCAGCTCCTTACTGACCTGCCATTGCTGACTCTGTGCATCTTTTTGTATCCGAAAAAGACCACCTGGCCTCTGCGTGCCTTCAATTAGATTCCATTGCGCATCATAATCTCCTGCATAGCCTGTACAAACCACCCATAAAGCTGCATTATTGTCTACGACTATCTGGCCTGGACCAGAGGCCACGACTAAGGTATCTATAACCGTATGTTGGACCGGGTCAATTACCATAATGGTTGAGTCTTGCCCAAAACCATAATTACCTACAAATACTGCCTCCTGATGATTTATCATATACTCGGGACCATCGCCTACTCCAATTTTGGTGGAAAGAACTTGCTGAGTGGTGGGGTTTATCAAATGAATCTCATCTCCATATAAATCAGTGATATAAGCCATATCCGAACTTAGTAGCAGCATTTGCCTAGGACTAGCTCCTTCAGGAAATGATATAAGACCTTGCTGGGTAAAAGATTCAGAGTCCATTACTACAATTTGAGCTGAATTATTCATGACGGCGTAGACCTGTCCTTCATTATAGTGTAGACTTTGAAGCACATCGCCTAAACCTATGCCATTCACATTCAAAAATACGCCGTCCTCAAGGTCCTTAGTATCGGGGTTATAGCGACTAATTGTGGCATTTGATGAACCAAAGCCACCCTCATTACCAATAAGTAGTTGCTCCAATTTAGCCCCACGTTCGACAACTGATTGCCCATTAAACTGATTCTGCTGTGCATAGAGCGGAACGGCTGTAGAAGCATAAACACATATAAGTGAAACAAGACCATACCATTTTCTACTCAAAGAAACTATACATTGCGAATTCTTGATTGTTTGACCTAACTCTGATTCTCGCAGCTCTGATTGATATTGTTCTGCTATGCTCGTTAAAATATTTAATAGTATTTGATTCATGAATTTTTGATTATTTTGGATTTATATAGTTAGAAATCGTACTACTCGCTCGTGATAGCATTACCCCCACTTCCCGCACGTTTTAGCTGAATGCTTAGCATAAAGTGCCTACCTGGCATAGGATAGTTAAGCACTTGTTCGAAGGTTTCAGAAAAAATATTATTTAACTCTATACTACAACTTAGTTGCCACACCGGCTTACCTAAGATATTTCCACTAGCGTCAGTAAAACTCTCTAACAATTTATCTGAGTCTAAAAACCTACTGGCTGACCAAGGTATTTCGACACTAAAAGCTGAATTCCATGTTGAATAAGCAGAAAGAGGATCAAACGGGCTAGAATGGTCAGCACTGCTATATCGCTCGGCTACATAAGAATTAGATAGCATGAACTGCAATGCTTTATATCGGAGATGTAAATAGTGTTTAAACTGCCATTCCGGAGTGTAACGAAGTTGCTTATTTAGCGCTGAATCACCATTGTAACGTTCCTTATCCATGTGCGCAATCACTTGATACACCCCACTTTTTAAGACACCACTAAACTGAGCATGATGAAATCCTAGGGCTATATCCGATTCTACACCTCTCGCAGTAATTACTTCTATGTTGAGGGGTCTTGAAAGTCCCTGTTCGTCAGGCAACCAACGTATTCCATTATTAACATTATTCCAATAATAACTCAGCTGAACATCGGCTTTTAAATTCCCCCCATCCCAATGCAATGGAGTCTGAAACCAATGTAGTCCACTCTCTATGGAATAAACCTGTTCACTGATCAAATCTGGATTCCCTAAAACTGGCCAATATAAATCATTGAATGTTGGTATGACCGAATTTTTAGCCGAAAGGAATCGGATTCCTAGTTCGGGGCTTAACTTCGAGTTCCACCCTAGCTCTCCAGACCAATTCCAACCAAAATGATTATTATAGGCTTGGTTCATATCCACTCGTAGTAAGTTATCCATTCCAAACTCTCTATAAAGTCTATGCCGTTGCGAAAATAACCATCTAGAGCGAATTAAGTCGTAATCTGTGCTGTTTACACTTGTAGTTGACAACTCAGCCATACTTTGTACAAATGTGCTCTTTCCTATCCTATTTTGGTATTCAATACGAAGAGTGTTATTCCAAATGTCGCTATCACTATCAATCTCTTTATCAGGGTCTTGGAAATCTAGTGTTTGCCATTGACTAAAGTGCTGCATTCTCCACTGATTCCTTCTCCCCCACCGTAGCCCTTGCATCCAACGTAGAAAAGCATCGGATTGACTCGCCCTAAGAGTAGGCGATAGCTTGCTTCCTGGTATTTTATTATCCTGAGTAAATGCCCAAATAGTACTTTGATATTCACTTTTAGCAATAAAGGATTGCAAGGATGAAAACCTTCTGTCTGAGCTTTTATAGGGATAGCTCTCAAGGGTCATCCTGCTTGGTTCCTTTTTAAAAGTGAACAAAGCAGAATGTGATTGGGAGTTATTATTCTCACGGCTAAACCATTTGGGAACAATTTCTCGCTGTTCTGGGTCAAATACTCGTTTCTTAAAATCAAAATTATTTTCGGCCGCTTTACTATACAGCCTTAAGTCCCAGGATATATTATCCTTTGTAGATAATGCATGAACCGTCGTCTGTTTTGCACCATAACTACCCATTGAATACTGAACAATTATTTTATCCCCATCAAATGCTTGCTGAAAAATGTGCATCGAACCCGCTCCACTCTGACCAAACCGAGCCTGTCCTAAGCCAGGAGTGAATAATACTGCATCAAATAGATTACTTGGTATTAATGACAAATCCACCACGCCGAGCATAGGATGATTTAACTCGAAACCATTCCAAACTACCTGATTTCTAGACGCTGGCAAGCCTCTTAGCGAAAGTAAAGCTAAGCTTCCCGGTCCGTTAGTTTGCACATAGGCCGAACTAAATTCTTGTGCAATACTTCCCATATGTGATGCCAATCGAAGTTCTAAAAGATCTTTTGATAATCGTCCATACTGAGTACTCAGCAGTTGAAAATCTTGGTAAGGGTTCTCGGCTATGATTTCAATTTCGGCCAAACCTATAATGGGTGGATTAACCAAGGTGTCATGAGCTTCTTTCCTCATTTCATGGGCCATGGCATGTATGTTGAGAGTAAAGATGATCAGTGCTATTAACATCATCAGACAAGAATAAGTAGTCAGTTTGCAATAGACAAAATCATTAGCCCTACTACTTGTAAGTTCATTTACTGTGATTGAAACAGTCCGTTTAAATAAATGTAAAAATCTACCCATCACACGGCACCGACAACCAAATTTATAGCTTCCGCTATACGACTAGTCGCCAGTTAGCACTGATTAATTAAAGTTGCCCACGGAAATTCTAGCTCCCGAAAATTTCCTGAGAAATAGATGCTAGTTGCGTTGATGGCAGGTCTCCTGACTTTTCCACCTCGAGGCCTTCCCGTTAAATTAATAACAGTGGCAAGATTTGCTCGTAGGATTGATGTGAATAATTCATGAGTACAATGAAGTCATTCAAATGGAATTACAGTTGCGGGTACAGCTCCGGATTTACACCGGATTCCCTATTAATCTCCTTTAAGAGAACCATCACTATTTCAAAGAGTCTAGTAAATATAAACGCTCCATGGATCAATACAAAATGATTATAGCAAATCAATATTAAAGTTTATACTCTAGGATAATTACTAAAGGCAAATCCCACTTAATCTCTTACAATGGTATGATTTAATTGACCGTCTTATTTTATTCAACTGAACAATATTTAATCGTTTTATGAACCTCGAAAATACTCAACCCACGGATAGCAGCCACATTCATAGTGAATTTTTTTCTGTCCGAGCATCGGAAACAGCGCCTAATGAATGTATGCATTTGAGCGCTTTAGCTAAGTTATTTCAAGAAGTGGCAGGCAATAATGCTAAGGAATTATCTTTTGATATTACAGACATGCATGCTCAGAATATTAGCTGGGTTTTACATAGGCTTCAAATCCAGATAGAACGCCTACCCAAATGGAGAGAGAATATTGAAATTCGGACATGGCCTGCACTTGGAGATAGCTTAAGAGCCTTACGAAATTATGAAGTGTGGGACACCAAGGGAAACCTGATTGTCCAATCCATCAGCTACTGGATGGTCATTGATTTGGATAGTAGGAAGCCAACACGCATCCCAAAAGACATACTCAACAGAAGATTTTCAGACCGATCACACACCATAGAACCCACTAAAAATCAACTGCGAGCGTTTGACCCAAGCGAAGCAGAGCAAGAAATTACAATGCAAAGTTATGCATATCACCTAGACATAAATAATCACGTCAACAATACTCACTATATTGACTGGATGCTCGAAATACTTCGATCAAAACAAAGGAAGAGTCTCCGTTGGTTTGATCTGGTATTTCTTAACGAATTAGGTTCCTATATACCTATAAGAGTACAGAGTAAGGATGATCGAATTCAGCTTCTAAATACTGAGTTGAACGTAATTGCACTTGCTCAATGGTTCTAACACTATCCTAATCGAGGAATAAAATCCGGATTCACAACCAGGATATTTTTTAAAAATCGTCGATAATTAGTCATCGAAATTGGGTGCGTTAAGTAAACCTTCTGTAGAAGCTACTACATAGGCTACAGCAGCATCTCCTGTAACATTCACCACAGTTCGGCACATATCCAATATTCGATCAACCCCTAATATTAAGGCAATTCCAGCAGTAGGTACTTGAATAGTTTCAAGTACAACTACCAACATAACAATACCAGCGCCAGGCACTCCAGCAGCACCAACAGATGCGGCTGCAGCTGTTACAACAATCATGAGCTGCTGTGCAATCGTTAAATCCATTCCTAAGGCTTGGGCAATGAATACCGCAGCAATCGCTTGATATACACTAGTACCGTCCATATTTATAGTTGCCCCGACAGGTAACACAAAACTTGATACTTCTTCATCAACTCCTAGGTTTTTTTCTACCCGTTCCATAGTGACAGGTAAAGTAGCTGAACTAGAACTAGTACTAAAGCCAAGCAGCATAGCTGGACGTATGGCCTTAAAAAATTGAAAAAGACCTACCTCCTTACTGAAAATCTTAAACATAGTACTGTATACTAGAAAGACATGGATTATTAAGGCAATCACTAATGTTAAGCTATACCAGCCCAGCGCTCCAAGTAATTCAAAAGCCTTTCCTAAATCGTCCCCTGCTAAATCAATAATTAATGCAGCCATTAACGCAAATACCCCAAAAGGTGCTGTTTTCATGATAAGTTCAACTATAAGGATTATAACATCATTAAATGCATCAAATACCGTTACTAATGTCTTCGCTTTTTTGCCACCCATATGAATAATTCCAACCCCTAATAAAATTGCAACAAATACTACTTGTAGCATCCTTGAGTTATCAGAAGCAGCAGCAAAAAAGTTATCCGGGACTACATCCACCATAAAGTCTAAAACCCCTCTATTAAGCACTTCATCTGCTGAAGCACTTCGGTTCTCCAGTGAGCTAGAATATGTTTCCTGGAGGCTATCCATAGTTTCCTGAGGTAATGATTTTCCTGGCTGAAAAGTATTTACCATTACCAAGCCTATAGTTATTGCTAGCAGGGTGGTTATCATATAAATGAATACTGTTTTCCCGCCCATTCGGGAAAGCCTTGTAGTATCATTTAAGCTAGCTACACCTGCCACTAACGATGCGAGCACCAAGGGTACTGCAATGAGTTTTAATAGCTTGACAAAGATGGTTCCAAAGGGTTTTATGAATTCTGATGTAAACTCGTTCCAACCAATGACACTAGACAACAATCCCCATATAAGTCCTAAAAATAAGCCAATTACAATTTGCCAATGTAATTTTTTGTACCACATACTCACTGTTATATAATTAAATAAATAAAGATAGTTAATAGGCTTGCCAGACCAGCGGATAACCAATTAACAATATTATTATCAACATACAAAAAATGAGAAGAAAAAAATCGATTTGTTGTATTAACTAAGGTTTGGCCTTGAAGATTTGCTCCTAACCAAGAGTCCATAAAAGTAGCTACCAAACCTGTACTGGCAACTATTGTACCCATCATCATGGAATCGGTAGAATGTAAGAACCCCACGATTAAGCCAACACTTAAAGCACCGGCCACTGCGGCTAAAGTTCCCGCTATACTTATAGCACCATCGGTACCTGGCGGCACTTGTTTAAAACCATTGAAAGACCATGTTTTGCCTTTGACGCGGTTGCCTCCGATTTCTGAAGCCCATGTATCTGACGTAGCAAAGGCGATACTAGAATAGGCAGCTAACTTTAGAAGTTCGAGATCTACCAATAAACCGAGCAATATAAAGAAACCAAACCAAAATCCATTAGCCCAAACCTGAGCTCCTATTCTACGAAATTTAAGTTCCCTATGATGGTCTATGCTACTACTATTTTTGGATAACAATGAACTACTAATAAAAAAAAATAATAGAATTACAGCCCCCTCAATGCCAGCAACACCAAAGGTAATAACACCAAGTAACCATGCAGAAGTTGAACCATCAAGACTGAGCCAATTCAAGAAAAAAGAGAGCGCAGCAAATATTCCACCCGCCAAAAAACCCCAAAGGATTCTTTGCTGAATTTCGGTTTCCGCAACACCAACAAAACCCAAAATGAGTAAAAAGAGTAAAAAAATATTGATTATTCTATCAATCATGGATTTTTGTCTACCTAACAACTTTTTAGCACAATGTTTAAATTATGCCACGAGTTTTTTCAGTGAAATTATGTTTTATCTTAACCCAGTGAACTGTTCAAAGATTAAGCTAAACCTGACTACTAATAAACAAGACTAGTATTTATCTCAACCAGTCAGTCTTCTTCCATCTCTTGTCGGTCATGCTTCATAATCGCAAATATGACCAACACATAACCCGCCATTACCACTACAGGTGATACGTACAGAGAAATAAAGCCATCAATTTCATTTTCCATATACATTGCGGCAAAACCGCCAACAATCAATAGCACTGCAATACCTAATAGCTTGTAGTTGAAAGCAGAAAAAAACATTGATGTGTTAAATTTATTAAAATTTTGTTTTGCCATTGCTTCAGGT
>PCAT01000119.1 GCA_002730655.1 Balneola sp. | reverse complement strand
CGGACCTGCTCTGGGGGAATGATCCCAAGCGTAAGTGAAGTTGGAACAGTGGGTTGTGGGAAACCTAAAAGTTGATGCAAAGGCAATTTAGCTTTTTTGGCTTTCCAGTCCCAAAGTGAGATATCTAGTGCTGCATAGGCACAAGGAGCTATTCCCATTTGTTTTGCTCTTTGGTTTAGTTCTTCAGTAGTTTTGGATTCGATCCCATGCTCAAGAAAAGCTTCGAGCTGATCCTTTATTTCTTCCACTGTTTCAGCATTTTCATTTTTACCGGGAGCAGCTTCTCCCCATCCTATTAATCCGTCTTTTTCATAGGATAAGAAAAGATTATATGAATCTCCTTTTACTCCACGACTTATGGCTAGGGGAAATTTTTTTTTAAGTAATACTTTATGAAATTTAATTTGTGATATCATTTTTTGTATTGTGATGAAAAAAATCTGGAAAGCTTTTGATCAATATCACTTGAAATAGTACTCCCAAACCATTTGCACAAGCATCAAAAAAATTACCATCGCGATCGAGGGTAAAAATATGTTGGGAAAATTCAATAAGGATACCAAAAATGAATGCTACGGTAGCTCCTAATACAACAGAATTTTGGACTATAATTTCTGAACTGAACATTTTGATTAAAATAAAACTAAACACAGCATAAAACAAAAGATGTCCAACTTTATCTTGATTTTCAAACCAAGGGTTACTTGAATTATCACTTATTGGGTTAAAAAAACTAAGGTAAAGAATTAATCCACTCCAAATAACGGAGAGAAAAAGCCAAAAATAATTCTTCATACTAAATTAGGAGTAGATATAATTATCTTTTCAAATATATAAAACCCTTCAATGGCGGCTGTCCATTTCTTAAATCTAAAATGTAAAAATACGTCCCCTCTGGTAAATTTTGTTCATGCGAGTTAGAATAGGAAGTTCTTGATTCACCATTCCAATCGTTTTGATATGGTGCTTCACTAAGAATAAGGGTTTCCCAACGAGAGTAAATCCTTAGGTTGTGATCAGGAAATTGCCCCAACCCATCTATAACCCAGTTATCATTTACTCCGTCATTATCTGGTGAAAAAGCATTAGGTATATTCAGAGATTGATATCTCAGAGTTGTTTCTTGTGAAAAGTTTGATTGATTACAGGAAAAGTTTTTTGAGCTTATTGCAGCTCTGATCTTAGATTCTACCAATGATTCTTTTGGGTTAAGTAAAACTAAATTTTTGGAATTAATCCCTGTAAATGCATCAGATGTTTCCAAATCTTGCCATTGTGTAGCAAAGGGTTCCAAAATTTGCCATTGAATATCAAACATTTGGCTATTTTCAATATCTATAGTTAGTTTCATATCTTCATGAGGAATGACAATCATTGATGATGGTGGCTGCATTAAAAATTTTGGACTTCTCGGTAATTCTAAATAGTCTAATTGACCTGAGTTGTCCCTATCTTCAGCTGTAATATAGCCAGAATTTGAGATGACTCTACCGAAAGCGTCAACCTCCACTGGACTGCTTCCTAGGATTCCATCTTGATCAGGATCTTCAAATCCTGCCTCTTTAACATCAAAACATCCATCTCCATCACTGTCCAAATCCCTGTTGTTTGCAAGTCCGTCTGAGTCAAAATCGTCATATGTTTCATCTGTATCCAAAATGCCATCATTGTCATCATCTAGGTCAATATCGTTTGGTACACCATCTTGATCACAATCGAGATCAGATGTAATTATTAGGCTTATACTAGCATTCAAAAAATCACAGTTATCATTAGGATCGGTCATATCTATGTCTTCTTGAACATTTGTCACGCCATCTCCGTCAATATCAGCGTCACAAATGTCTCCAATACCATCTCCGTCTAAGTCTAGTTGATCAGGATTAAATTCGAGAGGACAATTGTCATAGACTTCATGAAGACCGTCATTATCATAATCTACGTCATTGTCTTGATTTATTAAATCAACAGTAATTAAGTCAGCAGTCAAATAATCAGGATCAGTGCTTGAGGGATCTACAGAAATTAATAGTTTGGTCAAAATATCACCGTCAAAAAGGTAATCATCTACTCCGATAAGAGTTATGGGTTGTGGATCATCCCAATTCTGGGGGGTAAAGGTCAAAAAAGCTTTATTTAGAGCTAACTCAGTAGGATCGGGAATTGTAAAACTAATAATAACATTGGCATTGGGTTGAGCATTCAATTTAATTGATAAAATCGTTGAAGAGTTTGATTCACTCAGGGGGTATGAAAGTTTGTAAGTGGTAGTAACATTTCCAGACTCAGCAGGAATCATTGGAGTAATTGCACCACTGAGAAGAATTCCTGGAAAATCATTGTCTAAATTAACCAAAATCAAATCTGCCACTGAGGAGTCATTCAATTGGTCATAAGCTGTATCAATAGACTTAGGATCTCCTGTTACAAAGTTTACTTGCTGATTTCCGTCTAATAAAAAATCATCCAAACCATAAAGTGTGAGTATGTTGGAAGTTGGATCATCCCAATATTGGTTATCGATAATGATCTCTGTTTCTAATAAAGCTATCTCATCAACATTATTTTGGAGAACAACAGGTATAGTAACATCTTCATCATCCATGGGCATTGTATTTAGTGAAAAACCAACCCTTACTTGATCACCATTTTCATTGGTTTGATTGTCTTTATCTAATAGATGGACCAAAACTCCAGCAAAATCATTGTCCTGATTTATCATTTGTACGTTAGCTATACTTGCAGGAATTATGTTCCCAAAATTAGGATCTGTACTGGAAATAGCAGTGACAAAAATATTATAATTAATAGCACCGTCATTGACGGGAATTAGGTCGTCAATACCATTGACCGTAATGACTTGTGGCTGATTCCAATTGGTAGTTGAAAATACGATTGTAGAACTAGAAAGGTCGCCCTCATTGATATTAGAACTTGCCCAGTTAACCTCGACTGGCGCAGAGGGGACAGCACTAAGGCGGACAGAAAAGCTTGCTAATGAACCATCCTCGCCACTTAATTGGTCAATCGTATCAATGATGATTTGGGCAATATCATTATCAATATTGATAACATCAAGATGTTGGGAGGGCTCCGTCAAAAAATTGGGGTCGGATCCATTATCGACTGAGACTATAATTTTGGTTAGCTGATCTCCGTCAATGACCATATCATCCTCTCCAGATACCAAAACCGTTTGAGGAATATTCCAATTCATTGGAGTAAATTGTAACTGTTGGGAATTTGAATCTACACTAACCTCTCCAGCATCATTAGAGGTAACATTCATAAAGACATCACTATTAGGTTTGATATCCAAAACAACAGTGAAACTAGCTATATTTCCATTTTCACTCAGATTGTTTGAGATAGCGCCAACAGAAAATCCAGGCTGATCGTTGTCTAAATTTCGAAAGATTAAATCTGCTATATCAAACTCCTCCAAATTATCATAAACCATATCAGCTGAGCTGGGGTCTGCAGTTTCTAAAACCAAGAAAATATCTCCATCAATCAATGCGTCATCCTGACCTGTTATAGTAATTTGATTATTAAAGGGTTTGTTCCAATCTGCATTTAAGATGGTAACTGATGAAGCTGATAGTGATACTTCTCCTGGATCTCCAGAAACTGACAATCCAAAGTTTACGTCAGCTCCACCAAAGGGTTGGGAAAGTAAATTGAACTGAACGACAAATGAACTCCCATTTTCATCTGTTACTGGAGATCCACCTACAACGGTCAATTCAATTCCTGGCCCTAAATTATCTTGATTAATAAAATCAACATTGTCAACCGAATTACCATCTAATACATTATAATCAGCATCAGTTGAACTGACATTTCCAGTAATTATTTGATAACTAATATTGCCATCCTTAATCGGTATAGGATCAGGTAAACCAGTAACTATTATGGTTTGTGGGGAATCCCAATTAAAAGGATTAAACTCAACATAGTCAATTCCTAACTGTCCCTCGGTCAGGTCACTCGAGGATAAGTCAATTCTTACAATACCTGATGGTTTAGATAACAGTTTTATAGAGAAAGAAGCTTCATCTCCATTTTCACTTGAAATATTGTCCAAAACAACAATGTCAAATCCTGCAGAATTAACGTCCAAAATCGACAATGTAACTGTCTTTGCTTCGGCATTAGTAAAGCAGTTTTGTGTCAAGCCAACATTGACCGAAACAGTGGGATAAATGATTTGGTCACCATCCAAGAGTCCATCTTCCATAGGTATTATAGAAACAGATTGAGTAACATTCCAATTGGCAGGAGTGAAGGTTACCTGAGTAGGGGAAACTATTGCCTCAGTAATGTCAGGATTGGATATATCCAAAACCACATTAGACGTAGGTGCTTCATTAAGTGTAATATTAAATAAAGTAGAGGAATCCGTCTCACTGAGGTTAAATAACCCCGGTTCTAAAGTAAAAACTTTTGGAGGTTCCATATTGAGCAAAGCTATATCGGAAATAACAGGGTTGCAGAGATAATTTCTTTTGGCCACAGTAACACGATAGGAGGTGTTATCTAATGAATTATCTGCAGGAGTTACTGTCATGACAGAGGAGCTAGTATTGCTATATGTTCCATCGTCACTCAAATCAATCCAATCGGTCCCATCAAATATTTGCCATTGTAAAACGGGTTGAGATAGATCAGTTTGTACTTCAAAATTCGCACTACCCCCCAAACAAATACCTTGCACATTTGGGTGTGTAATGATGTTAGCAGCCAAAGCCGCGCTTCCCACCTCCTGAAAGTCATAAATTCCAGATAAATCAGCATCTCTTGGCACAACATATCCATCATAACCAGCAACCAGACCTTGAGAAGTTACAGTTACAGGAGAAGCTCCCAAAATACCGTCAGGTACAGGATCGCTGTCCGTAAAACCTGCTTCAATTACATCTGAACAACCATCACCATCACTTTCAAGGTCATAGAAATCAGCGGTACCGTCTCCATCAGTATCTAAGAAATTTTGATGTAATAATAAATTCCAATTAAAAACTGAAGTCGTTACTCCACTGTTAATATGAGTTAGAGTAAGACTTTGCATATTTTGACCTAAAAATGAAAAAGTGGGACTTGTTGTAACTGAGCTATTAAACTTGAACCTTATTTCATTTGAGGAATGAAGTGTAAGGCCACTTTCGTAGTCATTATCAAAGTTAGTGTCAACCAATAAATCATTATTTGGATTTAAAAGGGAGATGCTCTGGCTTACTGAACTTGTTGATATGATAAACGACTCGCCATTCAAAAACGAATGATTTTTATTAAGGCTATGAATTAATTTAAAATTTACCTTATCAATAAAGTTCCATTCTATTTGGTTTTGATTCCCACCGGAGGCTAGAGAGGAAGTAATTTCCCCAATTCCAGTTTGAATTATAGAACTATCGGAGGCAATTACACTTGAGACTGTGTATGCTCCTCCAATAGTTATGGTTGATGTTTGTATAATCAAGGGATCGTTAAGATCAGAAATGTCAAGTTGATAATCCCCAAGAGATTCATAATCATTTAGGATACCGTCATTATCCAAATCCAAGTCAATATTATCATTTATGCCATCACCATCAAAATCTGGTGGACAATTACTCACCACGGCTGGTTTGGAATACGCAACATTTGTTATAACACCATCACATGTTTTTTCAGCTCTAATTCTGTATGACCCCGGGGCACTAGGTAAATAAGGGTTTACGCTAACTCCAATATCTACATAACCACTCCCATCATTATAGAACCATTTGAAGCTATCATATACATCCAAACCAGTTGCTCTCAATTGCACGTTGGGCAAACATACTTCACCACTTAAAACAGGTGACTCAATAATTGTTTCCGGAGCAGAAGTAAAACCAGAGTAAAAACCTCCAGAAGTTGCCGCTCCATTTTGGTTGTAATATGAACAATAAAGTTCTTCTGTTGAATTAATGGAAACATTTCCCTTCAGATCCTCAATAATATAGGCTTTATAATTAGCGCCCGATACAATCTCTGGACCCGTAACGCTAACGCCACCATCAAAACTTGAATCGTCTAGCGATCTATTAGTATTTGCTTCGTCTGAAAAAGTAACAGATGCTGTCTGATTGGTCACAATGGTTACAAATCCTGGGAAATTAGCTGTTCCAATTTTATCAATAAAAGGAATATTGTTTACTTCCCCCTGACTTTGACAGGAAAGTGGAGGAACAAAAAACATTCCTTGGTTAGCCTCACTGGTTGTTCCACCAATACCCTGCCAAGCATAAACATTTTTAGATGTACTTACATATAGTGTTCTATTTGATCCTCCATTTCTATATTCATTTCCCTCAATTAAAACATAGTCTCCAGCTTTAGCTAAATTCGCAAATACAACTGATAAATCCCCATCTAGGTAAATATCAGTATCATCCTCGTGAGCTACTACTAGAATATTCTCCCACCCATCTGATCCACTGCCTCTAACAAAAACGTATTCATTTCCTATTTTGTCAGCACCAACGAGTTGGTCAATTCCGTAATCTCTACCACCTCCGTTATGAAAACTTCCATTAGCAGACCCACTATTTACTACAATGGGTTTGTCTGATTCTATCGAAATACCTATTAATCCATCTCTGTTAGCATTTGCGTTTTCAGCCTCTGCAGCAATTAGATAGGTTTCCCCCTTATCCAAAGTGAAAGTTTGTGAAAATGTTCCTGTACCCCCGGGAGAGGCAATACCAGCCAAGTCCAAAGCTTTGTCCAAATCATCTACCACAACTTGGGTGTTATTTTCAGTTGCCATCATTGAGACAAAATTTAAATAATTGGAGTTACTGTTATTAGCTCCAGGATTCTGACTTGTATAGGTTCCAGATCTAAAAGAAGTTCCCAATGCAGACAAGCCTTTACTTACCAATGCTCCGGCTTGATCAGGTGAACTATCACCACTTCTACTTGCTCTGAGTCTTAAAGCTACATATATGGGAGAATCTGCAGTAATAATATATCCTTTATCATCGATAATCCTACCTCCATAAAATTGTGAATTTACAATTGCAAAGTTGGTAGGTCCCGAACCGATTAAATGTACATTTGGAGATGAATTAGAGACAACATCTGAAATAATACTACTAAATGCGGCTCCGATGGGGGTGATTGAATAATTTATATCATTATTTGAAGGTGTAGAAATATAAATATACTGATCGAGAGGATATGCATTTGAATTTACCGCTCCGTGAGCAGCAATTGGAGGGATATAGTGAACCTTACTTAGCTGAGCAAAAAGGAATTGAACAGTTAACAGGCCCATAAAGGAAAACAAATTCCTAAAAAAAACAACCCTCATTTTATAATTTTATCTTGTTTTATTGGTTTGGGGCAGCCTTTTAAAATTACTGATTTAAATTGTAATTTAAAACTAACCCGCTTTTTTATCTATGTTCTGAATGAGCTTTTAAATATCATATTAATTATTTAATATATTTATTTACATGAAATTGACCACTTCTTCTTTTATCGGTTTTTTTATACTTTTTTGTATTCCCTCAACCCTTAAAGGACAACAAGAGTTGACATTCTCTCAGTATATGTTCAATCACCAAAGTCTAAATCCTGGCTATGTTGGTTCCAAAGATTATACACAACTTGCGATACTTCACAGAACCCAATGGATGAATTTTCCTGGTGCCCCTGAATCTCAGGCTTTTACTTTCAATCATAAAATGACTTCCAAAAACATTGGTTTCGGATTTTCCGGTGTAAATGATAGAATTGGACCGACCAGTACTAGTCGAGTAGGGATTGATTTGGCCTATCACCTTCCAATTAATGATGCATTCCTGGCTGTTGGTATTAAAATAGGAATGACTAATTTTAATTTCGATGAAAACATCATTGAAACTAATACCCCTAACGATTTAGCATTTTCTTTTGATGATGAAGGAAAGTTTTTATCTAATATAGGTTTTGGGCTCTACTATCATGGGCCAAGGTGGTATTTTGGATTTTCAGTGCCTTGGTTTATAGAGAACGAAAATTTCAACACACAAAAGCATTATTATGTAATATTGGGAGGACTGCTAAATATTTCAGATAGTTTTGAGGCAAAACCCAGTGCATTGTTCAAGTATACCCAAGATGCTGCTTTCGCCTACGATTTGAGTATCCTCATATTATATAATAAGCTTTTTTGGATTGGTCCGCAAATAAGATCTACGCTGGAAAAAGGAGTTCCAAGCAATGAATTTGGGGGTGGATTTGGACTGATTGCCGGTATAAATATCAATAAAAGTATTTCTCTAGGATATTCCTATAATACTTCAGCATTGGGAAATATGATTAGTAATAACCATGCTACCCACGAAATTATGTTACGCTTTGATTTGATCCCTGCTCTTAAATCTGCACTTCGTTCACCTAGAATATTTTAATTATGAGAACCCTAATGCTGCTACTCGGATTATTTTTTTGTCATGGTTTAATTGGACAAAATTCTACCAGAAACAATCGTATTTTGGAATGGGCGGATTATTATTTTATGAATAAAGACTTCGATAAAGCATTTTCTCTCTACTCTAAAATGGGAGAATCCTTACCTCTTCGGTCGAGAAGAAACTTTTCCAGGGTTTATGCTCAAAGGGGGCAACTACAAGAGGCAGCAAGAACCCTAAAACCCTTGGTAGACTCCGATTCTGCCTTTGTAAAAGACTACTACTACTTTGCTTCTTATCTTACCAATAATGAAAAGTTGAGAGATGAATACCGAAGAAAAGCCATTCGGTTACCTATAGAAGAATACTCCCATAAACCTATTGATACCATTAATCCCTCATACAAATTGGTTCCCTTAGCTCTCAATACAGAGGGATCGGAATTCGGAGCCCATGTGATTAATTTTAATGATAAAAATTTATTGATATACACGAAAAATCAATCTAAAGAGTTCACTAAAGGTTTAAGTAAAAAAATTCTTTCAAGAACCCCGATATACAACCTATACAAGGCAGAGTGGGACTCCAAAAATCTTCAAGCCCAATCACCAAAAGCTTTTGAATTAGGAATAAATTCTGTATTTCAAGATGGACCTTCGAGTTGGGACGGCCTTAACCAAATTCTTTATTTGACAAGGAGTTCTAAAAGTTACCAAAAACAAAAAACTATTCAGCTAGACCTTTACAGCTTTATATATAAAAATAATAAAAAGCCAATTGCACAAACCCTCCCATTCAATCTGAAAGGTTACTCAACTATTCACCCAGCTGTGAATTTACAAAATCAAAGGTTATATTTTGCCAGTGATCGTCCTGGTGGGTTTGGAGGGATGGATTTGTATTATGTTGATATTCTGGGTGATGAAAAATATGGTTCGCCGGTTAATCTTGGACCCGATATCAATTCCACTAGAGACGAAGTTTTTCCTTTTGCTTATGGCAAAAATTACCTTTTTTACAGCAGTAAAGCTGATGATGGAAGCTTATTTCTCAAATTGGCCGTTAACACCATCGATGTGAGATGGTATGTGATGAATTTACCCGCACCATTTCAAAGCAACCTAGATGATTTTTCCTTTTCACTCAATGATCAACTGGAATACGGTATGATGAGCTCAAATCGTAGCATTGATAACTTAGAAGACGATATTTATGTATTTAAATTCACACCCAAATTATCAGGTATAGAGGATCAATATAACTACAACCCCATTGACACGTTAATCATATCTCAAAATGGGGTTCTAAAAAATGACAACCTACAAATGT
>PCAT01000066.1 GCA_002730655.1 Balneola sp. | reverse complement strand
CTAAAATCAAAGCTAATAAAGAAGAAATTGTGACATTAGGCTTAGATTTACGATATCTTAATGAAGTTAAAAAGTTAGCAGCGATAAAAAAGCCCACTAAAACCCCTATTAACCTATTTATATATTCAGTCCAGGTTTTAAATGCATTGAAACTATCTACATCAAAGCCGGGAGGAAGCTCAGATACATTCGTTGGTGGGATCCACAAACCATAACACTTAGGCCAGTCAGGGCAACCTAATCCAGCACCTGCAGCTCGAACAATTCCCCCCACCATAATTAAAAATAGCGTTGCTGCTATGGTACTAAGGGCTGTTTTTTGATATAAATTTAATTTCATATCTATAAGGTTCTTTTTACCTACAATTAAATCGATTATTCGTTATTTTTATCCTTCAAAATTACACTTATGAACGCATATTTGCTCGAATATCATCGAAAATAAGTTATCCCTCCATAATAGCCTTCGTGCTAAACTTTCCGATTACAACATACTGACTAAGCCCGTAATCACACTTACCGTGCTTATAAGTATGTTAATGGGTTTTTTAATGGCAAGTATAGTGACTATCGGCTTTATTGATTGGGTATTAATGATTCATGCAATCATAGGTACCTATTTCATTTCAGCAGGCACTGCCGCACATAACCAATTCCTAGAAAGAGATCTAGATGGGTTGATGAACAGAACCAAGACTCGGCCTTTACCGACTCAGCGAATTTCAGCACATGAAGGAAAACTATTCTCTGTAAGTTTAATCATCATTGGTTTAGGATATTTAATTTGGTTTACACATCCCATAGCCGCAGCTGTCTCTTTGTCAACCACCCTAATTTATTTGGTATTATATACCCCAATGAAGCAAAAAACAGCATTTAATGTCATAATTGGGGCCATACCTGGAGCTTTACCTCCTGTTGGAGGGTGGGCTGCGGTGACAGGGAATATTATCGATCCAGGCATGTGGATATTATTTGCCATCGTATTTTTCTGGCAAATACCCCACGTTATGGCTATAGCTTGGCTATGGAAAGACGATTACTCTGAAGCTGGTTTTAAGATGCTGCCGAAAGATGACCATAATGGACAAAAAACTTCTATTTATGCCCTTTTCTGCATACTAATTTTGTTTGCTGTGAATTATTCTCTGTACGCTCTTGGTTTTGCTCATACTTCATTTTTAATAAGTAGCATTCCAATCGGTCTGTTTTTTCTTTTTTTTGGTTTACGTTTCAACCAAACAAGATCATATAAAACAGCGCGAGCACTCATGTTCGCTTCTATAGCATATCTACCTCTTATTTGGCTTTCTCTGAGTATTGATATTTTAATTAACTAATCCCGAAAAAAGTTACTCCATGCATTACTATAAGGTTCGTGATATTGCTGATACACTTAAGGATAGTTTCAACTATCTAAGTGCAAATGGCAAAAATTTGCTTCGAATTTGGGTATTATTTGCTGCACCCCTCTTCCTTCTTCATTATTTTTTACTTTCAAAACTCCCAATTGCAAATATTATGGAGCAATTTGAGCCAGAAATGCTGCTTGGTTTCAATGGCTTGAATGCTATCGATACTATTATGGGACCGTTATACCCTTTGGTAATTATCACAGCTATTCTAAGTCAGGCTACCTCAATAGTAATCATTCTTGAACATATAAAATGCACAATGGATTCAGTACCCATAAACCCAGAAGATATGTCCTCATTATTGCCAAAAATTCTAGGGTTTAGTGTTCTTTATTTTATCATTTCTATGATTTTAGGTATTTCGTTACTCTTCTTTTTCTTCCCATTCTTATTTGTGGGAACCAAACTAGCAGTCACCTTTCAAAGCTACATTATTGGAGAAAAATCTCTAATTGATAGCTTGGTTCATAGCTGGAATATAACAACTTATCAAGCTTGGCCTACATTTGGGCTTTTGATTATTTTAATTCTTATCACCATTATGATTAGTTCGTTGATTCAAATACCTAGTGAATTCATCCGTTTGGGCTTAGAAGGGACCACTTGGATGGGAAGTGATCTAGGTGAGTTCATATTTACACTAATCAGTGGTTTATTCAACGTTTTGACCGCACTAGCTACTATAATTTTTCAAACGGTCTTGAGCTTTCATTTTTTTAATCTAAGTGCTAGATATTCTAGTAATATCTCAACTATGAACACTTAATAATTTAAATAAATGCTGCATTCGTTCAATCTTACAGAGGGTAAGCGGTACAAATAATAGCAATGTGAGACAAAAGTCAGATAAATACTGACCTGTTGAAATAATAGCTAATTAAAATATTGGTGGAAATGCTCTTGGATTAATTTCTTGCATAATTCCGTAGGCTGCATTAAAAATATCTTCGGCATTAGGTTTACTGAAGTAATCCCCATCCGAAGAGTATGCAGGACGATGAGCTTTAGCTGATAGGCAAACTGGGGCCGCATCCAACAAATAAAATCCTTTTTGGTGCTGTAATACTTTTTGGAGTATGTAAGCTGAGGCTCCACCAGGTACATCTTCATCGACTATAAGAAGTTTATTGGTCTTACTGAGTGATGCTCGAATAAGACCGTTTAGGTCAAATGGAAGCAGGGTTCTAAGATCAATTAAATCTACTCCAATTCCAATATTTTCCAGGTCGAAAACAACACTTTTAGCAATATTTAATGTTGATCCATAAGATACTAAGGTTAAATCGTTTCCTTCGTTGAGCAAGCACGGAACACCTAAAGGTATAGTAAATTCACCGAGATTATTTGGTAAGTCTTCTTTTAATCGGTACCCATTTAGAGGCTCCACCATGATAGCAGGATCATCACCTTGAAGTAAGGTGTTATACATTCCAGCTGCTTCAGTTAAATTCCTAGGCACACACAAGTGAACCCCGCGTAAACTTCCCAGTAATGTGGACATAGGAGACCCTGAATGCCAAATTCCCTCTAATCGGTGACCTCGCGTTCTGATAATAACGGGAGAAGCTTGCCCGCCTTTGGTCCTGTATCTCAAGCTGGCTAAATCATCAGATAACACAAATAAGGCATAATAAATGTAATCGAGATATTGAATCTCAGGGATAGGACGAAGTCCACGAATAGCCATTCCAATACCCTGACCAATAATCGTTGCCTCTCGAATTCCTGAATCCATTACCCGTGATTCGCCAAATTCTTCCTGTAATCCCTCGAGTCCCTTATTAACATCACCTAGTGCACCTACATCTTCACCAAAGGTAAGAAGCTCAGGGTATTTTTTAAAAAGTACTCTAAAATTATCTCTGATTACGATGCGACCATCTACCTTGGCAGGATTTGTATCGTAGCTAGGATCAATGGATTTTACTAATAAAGGAGAATAAGGTGTCTGACTATACAAGTGAGAATGATAACGATCTTGTGTAGTTATTCTCAGGTCTTCTAACCATTCAATTAACTGTTTCTTCGACTTTGATTCATAAAAACCCACACTTCGTAAAGCCTTGTGAATACTCGATACAATATCTTTTCGAATTGGATTTGGAGTGGATTTTAAGCGCTTCATAATATCATCAATAGATGCAGATACATCGTTTTTTATATTCGATGATTCCTCCTTCAAAGCAAGTAATAGGCTAAGAATATAATCACGTTCCTGCTTTATTGGGCCAATGTACTGCTGCCATGCTAATTGCTTCGCTGCTAATACCTCTCGTTGAGCCTCAGACTCTAAGGATTCAAGCTCAGATTCAGTTGCAATTTTCTTAGCTAGAATCCATTTTTTAAACTGTTGGAGACAACAATGATCACTTTCCCATTCGAGGCGTTCTTTACTTTTATATCTCTCGTGAGATCCTGAACTAGAATGCCCCAAAGGTTGTGTAAGCTCTTCCACATGTATGAGTACAGGAATATGTTCGGTTCGAGCAAGTTCAGTTGCTCTAGCGTAGGTCGTTATTAAATCCTCATAATCCCATCCTTTCACCTTTAATATTTCTATCCCATTGGTGGATTTATTTCGCTGCATTCCACTTAAGGCATCCGAAATACTTTCTTTTGTGGTCTGAAACTTTTTAGGAACACTTATGCCATATCCATCGTCCCAAACAGAAATAACAGCAGGTGCTTGTATCACCCCAAGAGTATTCATTGTTTCCCAAAAAACACCTTCAGAAGTACTTGCATCACCTATAGTTCCAAAAACAACTTCATTACCATTGTCGGAAAATTTCTTCCATTTACCAGATTGAAGTTTAATATGACTTCGATAAATCTTAGATGCCTGAGCTAAGCCAACAATACGAGCCATTTGCCCAGCTGTAGGAGAAATCCCAGATACAGAATTCTTCCTTTTGACCTGATCTAACCAATTCCCAGTTTCATTTAATAGTCGTGAACCAAAATGAGAATTCATCTGTCTACCTGCTGAGAATGGATCTGCCTGCACATCAGGATGGGCATATAATTGTGCAAAATACTGTGTTAATGTGGCTTCTCCAATTGCGAACATAAAGGTTTGATCACGGTAATATCCACTTCGAAAATCACCATTTTGAAAAACCTTTGCCATTGCTAACTGTGGTAATTCCTTCCCATCTCCAAATATTCCAAATTTAGCCTTTCCCGAAAGCACTTCTTTTCTACCCAAAATGGATGCATGTCTACTAAGCCACCCTAAGAGATAATCCTTTAGGATATCTTTTTTCCTTTCCTTGGAAAAACGAGTTTTCTTTTTTTTAGTTGAAACTTCAGACATTTCTATTAGATAGTTATATGCAAAATTATAAAAATTTAGTTATTTGAAATTATTAATATAATGCACTGAAAACTCCAAAAAAAGTATTCCAGGTTACTATTTAGTAAAGGCTTTACTAAAAGTAACTTAGTTTTTTAATAAAATAATCAACACTATAAAGTTACTCAGTAAAACCACCCTGGGTCATTTTCATAGGATTTAAAGCCGTATTCAAGTCCTTATCAGATAGATCTGTCATTTCCTTAGCTACATCTTTCAAAGCACGACCCTCTGCATATGCTTTTTTGGCAATTTTGGCAGCTAAATCATATCCAATTATAGGATTGAGAGCAGTTATCAATACTGGGTTCTTCCCTATTTTTTCAGAAATAATATCTTCCCGAATAGTTAATTTAGATACTGATTCATTGGCTAAATTGTTTGCAGCATTTGCTAGTAGCTCGATCGATTCTAAAAGGTTATGAGCCACTACTGGTAGCATAACATTGAGCTCAAAGTTCCCTGATTGACCCGCCATAGATACAGTGAGATCATTACCGATAACCTGTGCACATACCATAGACACAGATTCTTCAATCACTGGATTTACTTTGCCTGGCATAATAGAAGAGCCTGGCTGTAAAGCGGCCAATCGAATTTCACCTAAGCCACTGTTAGGTCCAGAATTCATCCAACGTAAATCATTCGCAATTTTCATCATTCCAACTGCAATTGTTTTTATTTGAGCACTCATTTCTACAGGAGCGTCGACCGTTGCTTGAGCTTCGAAATGATTTTCAGCTTCTATAAATGAAATCCCTGTTTGCTTGGAAACATTTTTCGCAAATTTACATGCAAAATCTGTATGAGTATTTATTCCTGTACCTACAGCCGTTCCACCTTGCGGTAATTCCGATAAACGCACCATTGCGTCCTGAATACGGTCTATTCCTAGTCGTAGTTGTCTAGCGTACCCGCCAAATTGTTGAGCAATAGTGATCGGCATTGCATCCATTAAATGAGTCCTTCCAGTTTTTACCACATGCTTGTATTCAGAGCCTTTTTGATCAAAAGTCATGGCTAAATGTTTTAATGCAGGGATAAATTTTTTCTTTAACTCAATTACTGCCGAAATTCTAATAGCTGTTGGTATTACATCATTTGAACTTTGTCCAAAATTTACATGATCATTAGGATGGACAGAGGTTTTCAGATTAGGAAAAGACTCGTTAGCTAGCCTAGCCACAACCTCATTGGCGTTCATATTACTTGAAGTCCCCGAACCTGTTTGAAATATATCAACAACGAACTCTCTATCATGATTACCATCAATAATTTCTTGTGCAGCACCCTGAATAGCTTTAGATATCTCTTGATCTAATAATCCCAACTCAAAATTTACCTGTGCTGCATTTTTCTTAATAATACCTAAAGCTTTTATAAATGCCCGAGTAAATCGAATCCCACTTATAGGGAAATTATCGTACGCTCTTTGTGTTTGTGCTCCATATTTAGCGTTTTCAGGGACCTTAACTTCCCCCATAGAATCTTTTTCTATTCGATACATGATTATTTTTCTTGAGTGAAATTCTACCCCATCAGAAGAATGAAGTCGTTATCAGTTACTACAATTTTTTTGCATACATTCGATACCGCTTGTCTATTCGCCCACCTATGCGTTTTGCAAGATGAATCATCTCAGTATTATTATCTAAGATCCAACTTAGTTCCGACTCGACGAAATTTCTTTTCAGGGCAAATTCAATGGTTCTTTGATGGAATAGCGCATCAATTCCCTTGCCTTGAAATTCGGGTAGAATACCCATCAAAGCGGTTCTTATTCGATTAATCTTACGTTTTCTCCATAAAAACTTAATAAAACCAAAGGGATATAAGTTTCCATTTATGGTCCTAAAAACCTGATTTAAATCAGGGAGAGCTATAGAGAAGCCAACAGGTTCTCCTTCCCACTCTGCTATGTGTGCAAAATCTTCATCTAAAATCATTTTAAAGTCTTTGGCAAGACCTTTTATTTCCTCTAGGCTTAGAGGTAGAAATCCCCAATTATTCTTCCAAGCTTCGTTATAAATATCTCTGACTATTTTTACCTCATCATCGATATTTTTGAGTGAAATTGGTCGAATATGGATTTGAGGATATCTCCGCATGATCATGTTCTTTGCTTTACGCATACGATCAAACTCTACATTTGTTTCATCAAGAATAAAAGCTAATAAATCACGAACACCTTCATAACCAGCGTTAAGGGCAAGTTTCTCATAAAAAGGTTTAGAATAAGGCATCATGAAATAGGGAAGCTTATCAAACCCATCTACTAAAAACCCTAAAACGTCCATCATCCCGGGATTTGTTGGGCCAAGGACTTCCTCTATACCTTCTCCCTTAAGCCAGTCCTCGGCTACACGAAATAATAAGTCGGCGGTCGGTTGATGATCAATACATTCAAAAAATGCAAAATGCCCCGTACTCAATCCATGTTGTTTGTTAAACCGATCATCCACTACTGCAGCAATTCTACCCGCAGGCTTACCATCATATTGAGCTAAGAACATGCCCATTTTTGCTTGCTTGAAGAAGGGATTCTTTTTTGTATCAATTAACTTACGCTGGTCTTGTCGTAATGGAGGTACAAAAAAAGCATCGGTAGCATAATGAGTGTAAAGAAATTCGATGAATTCCTTCTTCTCGGCTTCTGTACTTACAAAGGTCACACCACTTGCAGCCATGATTACCTTAAGAAACTAAAGAATTACCATTTTGATCAATTATTCCATGTTTTAAGCCAACTTTTCTAAATGCCTCTAATATTCTATCCAAGTGTTCATCGGTGTGCGAGGCCATATAACTTGTACGCAATAGCGATTGGCCTTGCGGAACAGCAGGTGGAATAACTGCATTCGTGTAAACACCTTCTTCAAAAAGATCTTTCCAAAATTGGAAACAAAGCATCATCTCACCAATAACAATGGGTATAATTGGTGTTTGTGACGTCCAAACATTAAATCCTAATTTACACAACTCTGTACGCATGTAGGTTGAAATCTCATTTAATCTACTTAACCTCCAAGGTTCCTCTGACATAATATCCATTGCTTTCAGTACGGTAGCAACATTCGCAGGTGGCATAGAAGCACTAAAAATATGGGCAGGTGAATGATGACGAATATATTCAATCACTTCTCTTTGACCCACAATGAAGCCTCCTAGAGATGCAAATGATTTTGAGAACGTACCACTTATTAGGTCTATATCCTCTTGTAATCCAAAAGTAGAGGCAGAACCTCTGCCTCCTTCTCCGATCACTCCAACTGCATGAGCATCATCTAAATAAAGTCTTGCACCAAACTCCTTAGCTAAAGCTAACAACTCTGGTATTTTGGCTAAGGTCCCAGACATAGAAAACACACCATCGCTGATGATAATTTTACCGACATCAGCATCTGCTTTTTCTAAAAGCCTTCGCAAGTGATCCATGTCATTATGATTATAACGCATGGTCTTTGCCACAGAACACTGGGTGCCAACTACAATACAGGCATGATTATCTTTGTCGGAAAAAATTATATCATTTCTATCGGCGATGGTTTGGATAGAACCCTCGTTAGTTTGATAACCTGTACTGAATAAGACACAAGATTCTTTTTTCATAAATGTTGCGAGTCGTTCCTCTAATTCAATATGAATATCCAGTGTACCATTAAGATATCTAGATCCAGTGCAACCTGTACCATATTTGACTATTGCTGCCTTAGCAGCCTCGATAGTTCGCTGATCATTAGTGAGGCCCAAATAATTATTTGAACCAGCCATAATTACTTCTCTACCTTCGATTTCTACAATAGTACCGTCAGTCGCTTGCAGAGGTTTGAAATAGGGGTATAAGCCTAATGCCTTAACTTCATCTGCTTTGGTATATCCAAAGGCTTTGTCGAAAATATCTGACCGTACTAAAGGTTGTGTTTCAGCCATTCAATAAATATCAATTTGGTAGTATTAACTGCAATATAATTAGTATAACCAAGCTATCAAATAAACGGTTCCTTTTACAAAATACGTTTAAAATATAGTACACTTTAGGTGTTACCTGCGATAATATTCTAATTCAAAATCTCATAATAAAAAGCTCATTAACGCAGATGGTATGCTGACATCTCATTCTGCCGTTCTACGCCAGAAACTTTGTAAATATACTGAATATATTGCTCTGCTACCTTATCCCACTGGAAATTTTCCCATACGTGTATACAACCCATTAATGACATTTGTAGTAATGTTTCATTACTAAGGAGTTTTTCTAATTCCATTACATAATGTTCTTGATGCTCACTTCTTACTTTAATTCCGTTAATTCCTTGCTCTACTACATCTTTCATCCCCTCTAGATCCGAACAAAGTACGGGAGTAAAATGAAGATTTGCTTCTAAAAGTACAATGCCAAAGCCCTCCATATCTCCCTCAACTTTTATGTTTGGCATCATAAAAATATCTGCCGCGGTATATGCTTTATGCACCCAATAATCCGATTTCCTACCTAAAATGTGCACATGAATATTTCTTTCAGCTAATAATTCTGTATTCCTTTGGATAGCCTTTTGAATAGCATTTCGCTCTGGACCATCCCCTATCAATAAATAGTGGCATGGATATCTTAGTTGAGTGAGCACTTTATCAATAAACCAAGCATGTCCCTTTCTAGGAACCTGTCGCCCCACTGATAATAGAACAGGTTTATCCGATAGTTTGATATTAATATGCTCGCCAAATTCCTTTTTTGCAGTCTTTTTAAGTGCTTTAATTTCATCTATAGCTTCAGTTTGCTCCATGTCTAAAATCTGTTCAACATGAGCTGGATTCAT
>PCAT01000065.1 GCA_002730655.1 Balneola sp. | reverse complement strand
GTAATTTTGAAATACCAGTTAATGATACTACGCTTCATTGGGACTATTACGGCAAAATAGAATTTAAAAAAAGGGTTTATTTTACTGTAAATACTTCTACGATGCCAGATACTTTGAGAGACTACCATTTTATGCAGTTAAGGGGTGGTTTCGTTGGGCCAAATAAAGGTGCCATTACATGGGATTCTAAATCTTTGAGCATGTATCCAGAAGGTGGTGACTACTGGTCAGCTAATTTCTTAATGTCACCTGGGGATACATTAAATTATAAATTTTGGGCTGGTGTAGATGCTGAAACACCTCTAATTAATGGCAGTGAGAAAGGATGGGAGAGTGGTAGTAATAATGTGTTTATTCTACCAAGTAATTTTGCTAGAGTAGATACTATTGTAGATGTACAGTTTTATGAAACTAGACAAGCTCCATACCCAATTACAGATGATAGTATTTCAATATTTTTTCGTGTAAATATGGGGCCACAAATCAAATCAGGGAAATTTGATCCTTCTAAAGGGTTTGTTTATATGCGAAGTTCTTTCCCTGACTATCTGCATCATTTAAAGCCTGGCGCTACTCAAGGCGATAATTATTTTTATGAAGGAACTAGGAGAGTTTCCCTCGAAAGACAGGCTGAAAATGATAACATAATCTATCAATTTGCATATTGGCAAGATCACATTCATTACAGGGAACTTGTATCTGTTGAATATCGACAATTCGATATGCCAGCAAAAGATACAACGCTTCATTGGGACTATTATAATAGAGAGAAGTTTCCACCCGACAATACAGGGTCTGTTGCAGTAACGTTTACCGTAAATATGGCGACACTTTTGGATACCTTACAAGAACACCATACTGTTCAACTAAAAGGCGCTCCATCTGGAGAAGATTCCGCTGAAACTAATCTTGATGAAATTATCACTTGGGATTCAGGCTCACTTCAAATGGATCATATAAATGGTGATATTTGGGGAGCAACATTTGATATGTCACCAGGCGATACATTAGATTACAAATTTTGGGCAGGGGTAGATATTGAAACACCATTAATTAATGGACAAGAGCAAGGCTGGGAAAGTGGAGCAAATAATCAATTTGTACTTCCTGCCACTGCTAGCGTTGACACTCTAGTTCCGATGCAATGGTATGAAAATAGAGAGCCACCATATGCTCAAATTGATGATACCCTAACAATATTTTTTAAGGTCAATATGGGAGGTCCAATACAAACTGGAGATTACAATCCTGAAACCGACAAGGTTGGTGTTCGAGGGAATCCAGTATTTTTTGATAATCCAACTGACTGGTCTAGTTCTGCTTTTTATCTTGATCGAGCAGGAGGAAGTGGGGATAATATATTCTACACAGGTATTGCTCAAATGCATAGGGATAGTGCTGCTTTGATTGAAGAAGAGGTGGCGTATAAATTTGTATTTGAAGTAGATGGTGTGACCACATGGGAATCTAGAGATAATAGGTTGATGAATATACCAGAAAAAGATTCAACACTAAAATGGGTGCATTTCAATGATACTCCACCTTCTGATAATTCAGCTACTTCAGCAGAGTTAAATGAAGCATTAATTAGGAAATTTACTCTCGAACAAAATTACCCCAATCCATTTAATCCATCTACTCAGATTCGCTATGCTCTACCAGAAGCTACAGAAGTAACCCTTGAAGTATTTAATAGTGTAGGTCAAAGTGTAATGGTCTTAGTGAATGGTCAACGACCAGCTGGTTATCACACTGTTACCTTTAATGCTACTGGATTATCGAGTGGAGTGTACCTTTATAAGTTAAATAGTATATCGTTTACTGAAACAAAAAAGATGCTCCTCATCAAATAGATTAGAATATGAAATATGTAAATTCACAAGTATCTTTATGAAGCAAAATCTTTATTTAATCGAAATGCAATTTTTAAAATATTTTTCCTATGTATTAATTTTAGCAACTTTATCAATTAGCTGTGTTACCACTGAAGAAAAACCACCAGTATTCGAGATTTCATTTTCTATCGATCCATCTGAAGCTGGGTCAATTACATCAAATCCTAGTCATAGGACTGCGTATGAAGGTACTTCATATTCTTTGACTGCTGAAGCTAATGAAGGATGGGTTTTCACTAATTGGGGTGGTGATATTAATTCGACAAATAATCCAATAACGCTCACTTTAGATCAAGATATGTTAGTTGTGGCTAACTTTGAAGAAAAGAAATATACCTTGACTATAAATGTAGTTGGTGAAGGCGAGGTAACAGAACAGGTTATGGCTCTTCCAAAGTCAACAGACTATTTACCTGGCACAATTGTTAGACTAACTGCTAAGCCTGCCGAAGATTGGCTATTTCAGGGATGGACTGAATATCCAGATTCAAGTGACACAATTGATTTGGTTATTACGGAGGCAACATCAATTACTGTCACATTTAAGGAAAAAACTTTTAAACGTGCGGAGAATGGTGTTACGATTATTTGTCCAGATGCAGAACGTGGTGAGACAGGAATAGTTAACGGGATGGAGTATACGAAGAGATTTTATCAGGATATAACCGATAAAAATGCTGCATTTTCATGTACATCAGGAATATCAGATTTGTCCAATATTTTTATGAATAAAACAGATTTTAATCAGGATATCTCTCACTGGGACGTATCATCAGTAACAGGTATGTCCAATATGTTTAATGGAGCAATACAGTTCAATCAAGACATCAGTTATTGGGATGTATCATCCGTAACTAATATGGCACTTATGTTTAATCAAACAGAACAGTTTCAACAAGATATTGGTAAATGGGATGTATCATCTGTAACAGACATGACTGCTATGTTTCAATTGTCTAATTTTAATCAGGATATCTCTCACTGGGACGTATCATCAGTGATTAGTATGGGAGCTATGTTCAGTCAAGCGACAAGTTTCAACCATGATATTGGTAGTTGGGATGTATCATCAGTACTAGATATGTTTATGATGTTTCAATTGGCTAACTCATTCAATCAAGACATTGGAGAATGGGACGTATCATCAGTGACTAATATGGGATCCATGTTTAGTCAAACAAAACTATTTAATCAAGACATTGGTAATTGGGATGTATCATCAGTAGTAGATATGAATTTTATGTTTGGTTCTACGGAACAGTTTAACCAAGACATTGGAAATTGGGATGTATCATCAGTAACCAATATGAGATATATGTTCAGTGGCGCAAAACAATTCAATCAAGATATTGGTAATTGGAATGTTTCGTCAGTAACTGATATGCTTAATATGTTTGCATTCACAGAACAATTCAATCAAGATATTGGAAGTTGGGATGTATCACTAGTAAATAATATGCAATCCATGTTCTCATATGCAGAACTATTTAATCAAGACATTGGTAATTGGGATGTTTCATCTGTAACTAATATGGATTCCATGTTTGATAATGCAAGAAAATTCAATCAAGATTTAACCGGATGGTGCGTCTCTAATTTCTCCACTAAACCATGGTCTTTTTCCTCTGCTAGTGCGCTTTCAGAAGATAATCTACCCAAATGGGGTACATGTCCAGGAGGTTAAATTAACAGTCTATTTATGATATAACTCATGATATACTCGAACAAAGACTTTATTATAATGAACTTTAAGTGTCTTAGATTAAATCTACTAATCATAGTAGCCAGTATCAGTACTCCTCTCTATTCGCAAGCTATTGAGGTTTATAGTCCAGTAACTTTTAATGATTATTTAGATCGCAGTATATCTAATTCATTAGAACTAACTGATCAAACAGAACTTAACTCAAGAGATTACATAATAATTAGTGATTCAGAGAATACTACATTAGTTTTAACTGCTAACTCAAATCAAATCAAATTATTTAATCTTGATTCCTTAGATACAAACAGGGATGCACTTGAAATTATTTTTCAAATCACATCACTTGATATTCTGAAGAATTTAGAATCTATTCAAGAGAATGCCTTCACTATCCAACCATTATTACACAGTTATTATTCCTTAGGTTCTAACAATTCTGACGAATTGATTATTAATGATAGAGCTACCATAGAAATTAATTCTGCTAATACATCTTCTTTTCTTGCATTTGAATTGGATGAGAATCATTTAAAAGCAACTGCACAATACATTTTTGAAGCCGAGAGTAATACATTTAAAAAATCAGAAAATTGGATAGATAAGTGGATTTCTATTGAAAATTCAGTCCTTAAATTGACAGATGATAAATTAAAAGCATTAGAGTTAAGTTTTAAGAACCCCTATAATTCTCTAGAATTAAGATTAATAAGTGGTAGTGATTTTGATCCAAAATCAACCCAATGGCAAACTAATCCATTTGCAGAATATCCAACAAATACCTCCAATTATATAAAGCATCCTTTTTCAAGTACTCAATTTTCTGGTGAAATAGATGATTTCTATAAATCGCAGTTCAGAGAGAATACTGATTCTGATGCTAACGCTGAGTCATTTTTAAATGATATTGAAAAATACCTTATCGAAAATGATGAAAAACTTAGGTATCAAAAAGATTTTTACATAAAATTTCGAGAAAGGTTGTTGAGTTCAAAACTAGCCTCAAGTGATATCTATAACGGTTTATTAGGGCAGGCTACGGTTAGAGAGGTTTATTTCACAATGGCATCAGATATGAATAACCAATATCACCCATTCATGGTTATTGCCTCTTATAATATTTCTGAAGGCCCAAATTTTTTAATTGATGTTCCAAGACCTCCTGGTGATGGAACAACAAATTCATATGAAACACAATCAATTACACGTAATGCCACCCTCGCTACACATCTTATTAAAATTCCTCTAAAAGACTATGGACTAGTTAGTCATTTTTCCGAAAATGATTTTACAGAACTAGGTACTTTAGCAAGTGATGTAGGTTTATCCATTACTGAAAGTGATGAATACAGTTATGCAAGTTTACGAGATATGGGAATAGCAGTAGACGGAGTTAAAGTATATCCAAGCCTCAATAATACCCTTAATTTTGCTTCTGCTGCCTCTGAAATTTCTATAACTGGTATACACGTTGGAAGAGGCATGGATTTACACTATCATGCCGACGGACATGCATTTAATGGGAATGGACTAAATCTATATAATTCAGTTGATTATATTGGAAAAAGTCACCCACCAATGATTGCAATATCTTATGATGGAATACTATTATTTGGGAGACATGAAAATGAAAATTTAGAAGGATTTAATGAATCCTTAGATTCATTTGGTGGACATAGGCATGGCGATTACCCTTATCATTATCATGCTTTTAGTCAAGAGAAAGACATTATTGATATACGCACGAATGAAATAACAGGATCGTTCATTCATCACCATCTATTTGTTGGAGCATTTAAGGGAAACATAAATGATATTCCGGGTTTGTTAGAGACAAATACTTCTCAAGTCAAAAACTCAGAACTAGCCAAATATGTCGGTGCAAAAAATACTTTTACACCAATACCTATAAATAATGACTTTGAATTTGAAATTAGTAAACAAATTTTATTACAAAACTACCCTAACCCATTCAATCCAATCACTCAGATTCAGTATGTCCTTCCAGAGGCTACTCAAGTATCCCTTAATGTATTTAACAGCATAGGACAAAAGATAATAGACTTAGTAAGTGAGCAGCAGTCAGCTGGTTATCACACTGCCACTTTTGATGCCTCTGGATTGGCGAGTGGTGTTTACTTGTACAAGCTAACAACTCCATCTTTTACTGAAACTAAAAAGATGCTTCTCATCAAATAGATTTAAATATGAAATATTTAATCCCTGTTGTGTTACTGATGGCTACAGTTAATGTAAACGGCCAAGATTCAACTCAGGCAGGTGTTTACTTGTCATTTAGCCTTCAAGGAACTGCATGGACATTGGATGATTACGACTATGATGCTGAGTCTGGATCGGGTATCAAATTAGAGATAGGTTATAATATTAATTCTAGACTAGGTTTCTTTATTGGTTTTGATGGGTCTGAAATAAATGCAGATATTGGTGAAAATTATGCTTTAGGGCATTTTGATTTAGGAGTTACTGGTAGATTAGGTAAGAAAGATTCTAAGATGAAGCCATTTGGAAAATTATCCTTTCTTGGATTTTCAGTGTTACAAGATAATCCAGGCGGAGATATTGAGTTTTTAGGCTCAGGTATAGGTATTGGTTTAGGATCCGACTTTTTTATTTCAGATCAACTAGCAATTAATCTTGGATATACGATTGGAGCTATAACAATAGATGAAGTATCAATAGGAAATTTTACAGAGAATGTTGAAGAGAACGCCTCTAGTGGACGATTTAATTTAGGGTTGATATATTATTTTTGATTCGTAGCATAGATCTTCGATATAATTTTAGATCTATACTTTTACAAGTAATGCCATCATCAACAATCTTTCTTGTTTGATTTCTTTTTCATTATCTCACACTGTGCACTATATCTATGACGGAGCGAGCGAATTTATTACGGTTTATTGTATTATAATCGTAATTTGAATCCTCCATTGATGATAAATCCATCGACCGGAGCATAAATATCTTTGAATTCTGGATTACTAAGATCACCGGTATAAATTTTATCAAATGCTGTTTGACGAGTATCTAGGATATTCTCGAAATTCAAAAAAATGGATAATTCATTAGCTATTACTTTTTCTGACATAATGCCCATTATCCAATATGATTGCCCTACAGAGCCATCATTGAGTTGTTGCGGCGAATAATAATAAGCTTCTAGTCCTATCCAAAAGTTTCCATGATCTTCATACATTAAAACGTTATTTATTCGGTTTTTAGCAACCAAGGGGTATACTTCTTCCTGCCTATTAAAAACTTTTGCTGCAGCTGTATACGTGTAACCTGTGAAGAGTTTTAATTTATTATAGTTCCACTTCATATTTAATTCAATACCCTGCGTCTTAAACAACCCATTGAGTTGGATAAAACGAAATTCCTGGTTTGCCATTTCTAATACTAGGGGATCCGTAATTTTAGTATAAAATAAGAGCATATTAGTGGAAAGATTGAGCTTTTCACCAAATTGTAACCGATAATTTATATCTAAATTCGTTCCTAATGATTTTTCAGAATTTATTTTGTCAAAATCTATAGGTGCTATACCTTTAAAATGTAATCGCTCAGTATCCTCTGTAAAAACCGTAGGTGATTTATAACCCAAACCACCTCCGCCTCGTAATGTCAGACTTGCATTAGGTTTATACATAATAGAAATTTTTGGTAAAATGAAGAGTTCTCCAGAACTAAGTGCATCTATACGCAACCCATTTTCTACGGTCCATTGAGTATTTAGTGTCCATATATTTTGAGCAAAAAAGCCTGAAGTAATTAACGAGTAATCAAGTACAGAAGAATCATTTCCCCGAGATTGTTCAAATTTGTCTGTCCAGAGATTGATGCCCATTATCCATGAAGTTTGATCGTAGTTGATGGACCAATGTATTTCTGAAAAGCTTGATAATTGAGTGCCTTCAAAAATATATCGAGGCACTTCAATTTTTCTTTCAAAAATGCTAATACTATTCTTTAGGTGAACCTTACCTTTGTCTTTTAAGTTTTTTTGTAATTGTAGCTCAGTTGTATATCGGTTTGTTTTATTGGCCTCAAAATAGTGGTTATTACTCTGTATTCCTTTGATATGATCTATACTGCCACCTAAACGATCTTCTGTTATATATGAGACTCCAAGCACCATATTCATAGATTCATTAATCTCCCAAAATAGTTTTGGAGTAATAGTAAATCTATCAAACTCAGGAATTGCAGTTAGTCCGATATCTGCAGGATCATAGGCATTATTGCTATTGAAAGAAGTAAATACAGTCATACCGAGATGTTTATCTTTATTTGCATAAAAAGAACTGGCATCAAGTCCTAAAGCTGAAGTGCCATTTAATAAAAATGACCATTCTGATTCTTCTGCAGGTTTTTTTGAAATAAGATTAACCAGTCCAGCTATGGCACCTCCGCCATGCAGCGTTGAAGAAGCACCTTTTATCACTTCTACTTGAGATAAATCAAGAGGTGCAATTTGCATCAAACTTAATCCTGATGATAAGCCTGAATAAAGGGGTAACCCATCTCTGAGTAGCTGTGTATATTTTCCATCGAGTCCCTGTATTCGAATACTGGAATTATATGAAGTAGCAGATGTTTGTTGGGTCTGTATACCGGTACTCTCATTTAAAAGCATTCGGATATCGCCCGGTTTCATATTACCTTTTTCGCTTAATTCTTCACCTGCAATTATCTCTACCCTAGTCGGGACATCTTCAATAGTGCGACTACTTCGATTAGATTGAACAATTAGTTCTTGCAGCTCCTCATGATCATGCTCAAGCCTAATGATAATGACGGTATTACTTTCTGAAGGTATATTTATATACTGGTATCGAGTTTTATAGCCTAAAAAGCGTATAATAACTTCGTATTGTCCGGCTGTTAAGTTAGAAAATTCAACCTTTCCATCTTTGTTACTAATACCACCAGATTCAATATCTGCAATGAATACAGTGGCACCAAATAACGGCATATTTGTTTCATTATCCAGCACTTTTACCAGTAATGAATGTTGTCCATAGATTGAGGTAGTTAGTAAGCAAAATAGAAATAGCTGAAATTTGGAAAAGGATAACAACATTAGATTTATATTAGGTATAAATTTCACCAATCTAATTATTAGACGGTAGTATTTGAAATTCTTTAAGTTTTTCAACTAAAAAGTCAGCATACCTTTGGAATCCTAAATCTGTAAAATGAATGGCATCAACAGTGCCTTCATGATCAGAATCGGCAAGTTCTGGTGTTTCTATAAAAAAAATGTTCTTAAAGTCATTTTCAATCATCTTATTATATTCGGCTTTTAAAGCATCATCCATAGCCTTGTTTTCATTTCTTATTTTATTATTTAGTAGAGTAATAGGTGATTTGAATAATTCAACAAAAATAATTGGTGTATCTGGGTTCTTTTTACGTATGGTTTTAACTAGTGGAATAGTTCTTTCAGTAATAAGTTCTGGTTTAATCATATTAGGCATACATTCAATAATATAGAGAGAAGGTTCTACTGAAGAAATTAATTCAGCAATAGGCTGTTCCATGCGACAATTTCCACTGAAACCAAAATTATAAACATCGATATCTAATTGTCGCGACATGATGTTCGTGTGTGCCATACCAGGTCTTGATGCACATCCTCCTTGCGTTATACTCGTTCCATAAAATATGATAGGCTTTTTTGAGTTTTTTGATGGTTTATTGATACTGCTTTTTGAATCAATACCAACTTCAATATTTTTCACACCATCATATAAGGGAAGGAAAATTTTAAATTCCCTCATTACTTCATCCATATTTTCAATCAGAGTATACTCATTATAGAATCCCTGAGGTCTTCCTGTGTTTATGTACTGCCATTTTTGCCCATTTCTAAAGTATAAATCAACTCCTTTAATCCCAGTATCAGGCATGTGATCCATTGAAAAATCATTCATCACCTCCCATTTAACTTTAAGACTAGAGGTGTTTGTCCTAAATCGTATAGATATTCCAGCAGAGGACTTAGATAAATTCCATACGGGTGTTCTAACGAGCTCTTTATATGAAACAGGGAGTCTGTCATAAGGACTTTCTTTTAGATGTTCATCGACAATTGTTCCTTCAATTAAAAAATGTTCTTTTCCGTAAAATTTAGTTTGATTTATTTCTTGAGCACTAATTGAATTACAAAAAAGAAGTAATAAATAGAGGGTATACTTCATACCTAAATATATAAAAAACAATATAATATAAAAGTATACCCCAAAGTTATATCTAATTACTAGAGATACTATTTAGTAATAATCTGGCTTCTGATATATCTAAGGTAACAAGGTGATTGAACACGACATCTAATTCTTTTTGAATATCTTTATTATTAGAATACTCCTTTCTAAGCAAGTATAAATTATAAATGAGTTCAAGATCTGAAACACTTGATGAAACACCTGTGAACTCTTGAACCTTTTCAAGAAATTGAAATCCAAATTCAACAGTTGGTTCAAACATAGTACCCTCTCCATAGTCATTCCATGTGTTTAATTGTAAATAGTCTATGTTATATTGCGAAGCAAGATTTAAGGTACTTTCCAAAGTATTTATACCTACTGGTATTTCCCAGCCAATGATGTCACCTCTGCCACCTTCTTCATAAAAATCTTTAAAACCAGGATAAGCAGATCCTATCCCGTATGAATATTTGTCTATTCTATAATTATAAAAATTAATTAATTCTTGGGAATGGTTGCTATTCCCGCCATAGACCCATGCATATTCTCCGTCCCCATGAATTCCTAGGTCATTACTTTGATACCATAATGCAAGATAGATAAGATTAGAATCAATATTTTCTAATACTTCTCCCCATTCAGCCCCGGTCTCTAATTCAATTGGAGTCCACGCTAGTACTAGTGGATTCTCATTTATACGTTCATAATTCGATTTACTGAAGTAGTTTTCTTGAATATATTCGAAATCTTTTTTTGCAGCTTCAATTTTTGATTCGGCAAGACCTTGATTAACAACATTTGGTGTAGTTTGATCTTCATAAACAATGCCAAATGTTAATCCTACAGCATCAGTGTATTGAATAATATTATTCGAGCCTTGTAAATTATATTTATAGTCATATACATCATAAGTACCATACCAATCAATTAATATTCCGTCTATACCTGCATACTTCATTAGTAGCAAATGATATTCTGCGACATCTGGATCATTTGTAGAATAAGGTCCAATGAGAGGATAAAAATGTGATGCTATCTCACGTTGATATCCTATAAAATTTTCTGGGTTTTTATTCTCCATTGTCCAATGAGAACCCCAAAAACCATCAATTGATCTTGATTGAAACCAAGGCATATAATGCATATATACTCTAGTTGGGTTTGTTTTCTTGATTGCAATTGGGTCAATCATTTTTGGTATGAAATTAACTTGAATATTAAGTTCGGAGGTTATTGTAAGTTGTATTACTGAATCAGTACTACTTATGTCACCTCCCCAGCTATCAAATTTCCACCCTTCATCTGGCTCTGCTTGCAATTGTACCGTAGTACCATGCGAATAATCGGTACTTTTATTTGGGAGTATAGTTTCAATTACATTTCCCTGTCCAGCTATACTAATACTTAACGGATAAGATTTGATTTGAAAATTAGCAGTCAGGGCTATATCCTCATTAATAGTGATTGATAAGGGATTTTTATTTGAGACTATTGATCCAGACCACCCTATGAATGTGTAACCATTTTCATTAACAGCTAGTATTTCTAATTCAGTATCTTCAACCAATTTAATAATACCTGATGGATATATGTTGCCTCCATTTTCTGGTTTGATGATAAAATTAACATCATATAATGTAGGATTGTTTGAATCAGCACATGAGAATATTATTATACTTAATACTAGAAATAAAAATCGTTGGAAAGTAATATGGAGAGTTGGAATTTTCATGTTAAAGCATTAGCCTATATGGCTTAAAAAATCATCAATTTCATTTTTTAAAGGTATAGAAGGTTGTGCGCCCATTTTAGTCACAGAAATTGCAGCAGCAGCATTAGCATATTGTATAGCATCTTCTAGTGCTTTACCCTCAGCTACTGCAACGGCTAATGCTCCATTAAATGTATCGCCTGCTGCAGTTGTATCTAGAGCAGATACTTCAAAAGTTGGAATAAATTTATAGTTCAATTTTGTGTGTAAAAAGGCTCCTTTTTTACCCATCGTTATAATTACATTTTTCACTCCCTTATCCAATAGAATTTTGGATGCCTTAAGTGCGTCTTTTTTATCATTAACTGGTACCCCAGTTAATAGTTCAACTTCTGTTTCATTTGGTGTAATAATTGTAAGATGCCTCAACAAGTCATCGCTTATCTTCAGTGCAGGCGCTGGATTAAGAATTGTTTTGACTTGCTTATTTTTTAACAATTTAATTATGTATTCAATGGTTTTTATTGGTGTCTCTAATTGCATTAGCACTACATCAGCGTTATCAAGTTCATCAATAGCATCTTTAATATCACTTTGGTCAAGTTTCATATTAGCCCCAGATGCAACAGATATACAATTTTCACCTTTTGAGTCGACAAGAATCAATGCAATACCTGTAGATTCAGCCTGATCTACTTTTATATAACTCACATTTATTTTATCGTTTCTATACCCTTGAATAGCTTCTTGACCAAAAACATCATTACCTACTCTAGACAGAAAAGTTACTCTACCACCTGCTCTAGCTGCTGCTACAGCTTGATTTGCTCCTTTTCCACCTGCAGCTTTAAAAAACCTTCCACCAATAATTGTTTCGCCAGATTTTGGTAATCGGTCACCTTTAACGATCATATCAACATTAGTACTTCCAATTACTACAATATTGTTATTAGTGGTTTTCATTTAATATATCCGAGCTAATATTATTAGTGTTAATCCAACTAAAAAAAAAGTAAACATTAGGCCAAGTAACTTATTAGTCCCTTTGGGGGCATCTTTAAATTCTTTCCAGATAAATACACCCCAAAATGCTGCTACCATCGTAGCACCCTGACCAAGTCCATATGATATAGCAAAACCAGCTGCACCAGATGCAATAATGCTAAATGACATGCCAATACTCCAAATAACTCCACCCAATATTCCAATCAAATGTAATTTCAAACTACCCTTATTAATATAATCTGAATACTTAACAGGTTCACCGGATAATGGTTTGACCATTAATATAGTATTCCAAATAAAGTTTGAGACTAGCAAACCTAATGAAAAAATAACTACTGCTGTATAAGGACCTAACTTTCCAGCTTCTAATGTTACAAAATCGACAGACATTGATGAAGCGACAAATCGATAGAAAAAGCCCATTAAAATCCCGCCTGCCAAAGCAATCAATAAGCCATTTCTTGCTTTACTCTCTTTAGATCCAGATAGTCGTAGATAAGCTATTGCATCTACTAATATTGCGATTGTAACTGCTGATACACCAGCAAATAATAAATATGGATTACCAACTGGAGCTCCAATATAATTTGTGATTACTCCTAAAATTAATGCAAGACCGATACCAACTGGGAAAGCCACAGCCATCCCAGCGATATCAATTGCTACAACAATTAAAATATTAGCTAGATTAAAAATAACTCCTCCTAAAAAAGCAGATAATAATGAACTTGAATCTGCTTGATAAAGATCTTCGAAAAAACTCCTACCCTCGGTTCCAATACTACCTAATGTTAGAGCAAAAAATAATGC
>PCAT01000064.1 GCA_002730655.1 Balneola sp. | reverse complement strand
TATTGCAATAAGATTACCCAGGGTACTTATGTGTTTACTTATAGGGGCCACATTAGCAGTCTGCGGAGCTGTACTTCAAGGCCTTTTTAGAAATCCCCTTGCAGATCCACAATTAATTGGGGTTTCAAGTGGTGCTGCACTAGGTGCTGCAATATCAATAATTCTGGGTCCGTCATTGAATAAGCTATTACCCGAAATGGAAATATCATCTATCCTTCCTCTCATGGCTTTTTTTGGGGGATTAGCTGCTACAACCATAGTCTATAGGATATCTTCAAAGCATGGTAAAACAAGTGTTTCGACTATGTTACTTTCTGGTATTGCGATTAATGCTCTTTGTGGATCAATAATTGGATATTTGATTTTTTTAGCAGATGATAATCAGATTCGTGATCTCACATTTTGGACTCTTGGAAGTTTAAATGGCTCGAGCTGGAAATCATTATATGCTATTTTCCCATTTTTAATATTTACAATTATTGTTCTACCATTTTTTTCCAGTAAGCTTAACGTCATCCTGTTAGGAGAAGAAGAGGCAAAATACCTTGGTGTAGACGTCGATAAATTAAAAAAGTATATAATTTTTTTAGCTTCACTTGGTGTAGGCGCATGTGTTGCAGTTTCTGGTATTATTGGATTTATAGGACTTGTTGTTCCTCATTTAGTTCGATTAGTCATAGGTCCTGATCTTCGTATTCTTATTCCAGCTTCAATTATATTAGGTGCAACTTTATTATTGTGTTCCGACTTAATCGCAAGGACAGTGGTAGCACCTACTGAACTACCTATCGGTATCGTAACTTCTTTGCTTGGAGCACCTTTTTTCATATGGTTATTGATAAAGAATAGAAGCTTACAGAACTACTTATGATACGAGTTGAGGATCTAGATGTTATTGTTGATAAAAACACAAAACTCTTAAGTAATATAGATTTAAGTTTAGATTATTCAGAAATTGTAGCAATTGTTGGTAAAAATGGAGCAGGAAAATCTACTTTGCTACGAGCTATTTGTGGTGATATGCGTACTGCTAAGGGGGTCGTTAAATATGATGATACGTCTATTAGAAACATAGATTTACAGTCACTTTCAAAGATTAGGGCCGTTGTTAGTCAAAGTATACAACTCCAATTTTCCTTCACGGTTGCTGAAGTAGTTGCCTTAGGACGTTCTCCCTTTAATAATTTTTACAATAAAAATTCAGATATAAAAGTAGTCCATGAGTGCCTTAGAGAAGTTGATGCTTATAATTTAAGATATCGGGATTATACAACTTTATCAGGCGGTGAAAAACAAAGAGTCCAATTTGCGAGAGCATTAGCTCAAGTATGGGACGCTATTGAGTCCCAAGAGGGGTGTTATTTATTTTTAGATGAGCCACTTTCAAATTTAGATATTTCGCATCAACATGATATGATGAATATTTTGAGTAAAATTGTAAAAAAAAATGTTGGTGTTTTTATCATTTTACATGACTTAAACCTTGCTGCACAATATTCAGACCGTACAATAATATTAAAAGATGGCGAAGTATTCAGGTCCGGAAGTACTGATGAGACATTTAAAGATTCTATTATATCGAGTGCATTCGATTTTCAAGTTAAAATTTTAACTCATCCAAATAATGATTGTCCCTTAGTTGTCCCAGGTTGATATTCAATTATTCCTTCAAAAGCACGCTCTTGATCATATTGTTTCATAAATATTAGGGGTGATTTATTTACAATTAAAGTTTTTGATATTGGAAATACTATTTGTACATATCTGGTAATTCATCTTCAAAAAGAAAGATTTCCATATCACGAAATTTTTTCATGTTTGATGCGCTAGCATGATTAGGATGCGAAGCAAAAAAGTGATCTTTCGATCCATATTTCTCCGCATTTGCATTTCGCCATGTATGAACATATACAATACGTTTAGTATGCAAATTTTCTAGCAAACCCTCGGCAAGTATTTCCGTCCACCATTTAAAGTTATGAAGACCATCTAAACCAGTTTCAGTTAGGGCAGGTATCTTGCCTAATGAATCTGCGATTTGTACCAATTCTGTTATACTTTTTATAAAGTCACTCTTTTTATCTTTATCTGAAGTTGTATTGTTTGGGTGTCCTAGGTCCCAGTAATTATCAAGACCAATTATGTCAACATATTCATCACCTGGATAACCATAAAAATAGCTTTCAGTGAAATTATTAATATTCATTCTACTACGATCTGGAGAATATGCATATAATAAATTGTTGAGTTTTTTCTGGTCTTTCAAGTAATCAATTGTGAATCTCCAAAGCGTAATATAATCAGCCTCTTCTGTTACTCCCTTCCCCCACCAGAACCAATCACCATTATGCTCATGAAATGGGCGAAAAATGATTGGTATTTGCTCGCCATTTTTTCCTTTTAAATCATTGATGAATAGTGCAAACTCATCTAAGTAATTGATTAGTTTATTATGGTTTAGTTGACCCGGAAGTATTTCTTTAACAGCAGATACTTTGTCCCAAGAATTACCTTGTGTAATAGGATGATTCATATGCCAGCTAATTGTTATTACGCCACCTCTGTCATACCCCTCTTTAATCCAATTCTTCATATTATGAAATTCAACATCATCCAAATTAGATGTCTTTTTTAGTTCAAGATCTCCAAGATCCCACCCATAAATTGCTGGATAAGATCCCGTGGACTCTTTAACATCTGATCTTCCAGGTTCTGCCCACCATGAATACCCATATGCCAAGTCATCCTGATGCCCGAACATAACGCCTGTGCCACTCAATTTTTTGAGATTGATATATAATGCTTTTGTTTCCTCTGTTGCATTTTTATTAATTGGAAGTTCATTTTCTACTAATATTTGGCTCTCTGGAGTACAGGATGCTATTACAAAAATTAATGATATACTAAACACTTTATAAAACATCTAAATTTTATTTAACTAATGTTACCTTTTGATTAAGAATTATATTATCAGATTGTAGTCTGATAATATAGATTCCACTAGCTAGTTGTTGTGCATTCCATTTCAATGAATATTCACCTGATTCTTGAAAAGAGTCTACAAGATTAACTACTTTTTTCCCAGTAATAGTATATACATCAAGTTTAACTGAAGTTGCTAATGGTAAAGAATAACTTAATACTGTAATAGGATTAAAAGGATTAGGATAATTGTGATACAGTTTAAATCTTAAAGGTAATGTATCTTCTATCTCATCAGAAACAGATACCCCTCTTATATTTATATCTAGATAATCAAAGGTCATATATCCCCAAGAATGCTCTATACTGATCGTTTGTATAGTATCAAAGAATTGCCTGGATACGTTCAAGTCTTGCCAAACCTTAATTGGTGTAGTGAATATTAAAGTATCAAAGCGAGTTTGATTAATGGATAAGTATTGTTCCTTGTAATCAAAAGGGAGCCAATAGCGAACAGTTAAATCAATATAATCACCCTTTGGAAAATTTAAATTATCCCATGTTATTGCACCACTTTCCATCATATATACTGCATTACCTCTACTAGCCCCAGAAAATCCGGGCTGAACGGATGTAGCCCCAGTTAGCAATGCATCCTCTGCTTCTAATCGTAAAGAAATTATATCATTACGACCCTTAATTTTGATGTTATCAGACTGAACAATTAAACCATCATTATCCTCTGCTTTAACATAAATAATTTGCTGACCTTCTGCGATATTTGTAAAGTTAAAAGTGTAAGGTGCTTCAATATCCATTCCCAATGAATCACCATTCAAATAGAAATAAACAGCTTCAATTGTTCCATCACTGTCAAAAGCTGTTGCTTCAACAAGTACATTCGAGCCTGTTTGTATAGCTACACTATCCAAGGGTGATTTAATATATATTGTTGGTGGTTGTAGAATTGAAATTGCACCCTTTACCTCAAACTCCCACATCGAATATCCAAATGGCGTAGCCCGTTCATAACCGTACATTCTTAAAAATTTAGCAAGCTCTGTATCTTTAAAATCAATAGAATCTATACCACCACTTGCATTCTCATCTTTATAAATAGTTTTCCAATTAATACTATCTAGACTTGTTTGTATTTGATATTTAGATGCAAATGCATTTGCCCAGTTTATAACTATAGAATTAACATCTACAGCCTTTTCAAGATTTACCTCAATCCATTCGATATCAGGGTCCTTATCAAGATTGGAGTCTTTAGGAAAACCTGATAATCCATCACTCCAAGCACTATTCCAACGGGTATCAATATTTCCATCAAAAGCATAATCAGATATTCTATCTGTAACACAACATGTTTCATAGGTTGATGCACTTGAGGGTTTATTTTGAGCTCTATTTATAAGTCCTGCCGGTAGTACGTTTATTTCAATTTTAGAAGTATCATTTTTTTGATCTTTGCCGTAAGCAATCAATTCGTAGCTTGTACTAATTGTTGGAGAATAAATTGCACTACCGATACTATCTACTAACTCTCCATTGATGGTATTAGATACTGATTTTTTTATGTTCCATGTTAGTTCAACTTGACCTCCAGATTCAATTTCAAGAGATGAAGCTTCAAAAGATCGTATTCTAGCTTGATTAAATTTGAGATTCATCTCATTTGGATATTTTTGTCGCATAAGTAACATTTGGTCAAGTCCTCTGAGCCAATCATCTCCGTATGAGCCTCGATTCTGGTACCAATCTACCCATTGCCAAACTAAAGCCCCCGCATAACCATTATCGTATAATGTTTCATATAAACTATCGGATTTAATACCAAATAATTCATCTTCGGGTATTCCAAACTCACCTACTACTACCGGTTTATTTAAGCCCCATACATCTTTTGAATTATGAAATGGTGAAAGATTTGTCCCCCCCCATTCATAGTAATGCACCATATAGAAATCTAATACCCCAAGACTGTCGCCGCCTGCATCTATTAATTCTTTATCGCTATAATAATTCTTTGAATTATCATCTTGAGTTTTAGCTAGAGAATGAAAACTCCATGCCCCATTACTTACTAATGCTTGCGAATTTACTTTATGTATTGCTCCTGCTGTTTGATTTATAAATCTTTGTATATTTGACATTGGAGTATGTTGGGTGATATTCCAACCAAATTCATTAGACATACCCTCAGGCTCATTAAAAATTTCCCACGCTAAAAGAGCAGGATGCTCACCTAAGTCTTCAACCATAGGAATAAGCGCATTTTCTATATAAATCTTAGTTAATTCCTTAGACTCCAACAGTGCTTTAGATCTATTTAAAATAGTGCTACCAGCTGTCTTTCTCATCATATCAAATGACCATAAACATAATATTATACCTATCTCATGATCCTCCGCCATATCGAGTATCAGTTCTAAATCTTTAATTGTATCTATACCAGGACCAATAACTTTATTACCATTCCATTCAGGTGTAGTGCCTCCTGTGGTATGTACCCATAAACGCATTGTGTTTGCACCATACTTTTGTACTTGAGTAAACATTGCTTTAAAATCAGACTCCGGAAATGGAGTTGGGCCAACATCTTGGGCAAAATTTATCCATGCTACATTTCCACCATTTAACCAAATTTCTTGCTCATTTACAGAAATTGTACTTTTTTGAGCGTTTAAGCTTAAAGATATAATTATAAAAAAAACAGTAATAGAACTTTTCATAAAAGATTTATTGATTGTCAATTTTTTCTATTGATAAGTCTTTAGTAATATTTTCAACTAACTTATCTACTCTAGATGATATTTCTAACATGGCTCTACCATTATGATAAGGAGCTTTCCATTGTCGTATTTTATCCATTGAACTATATGGCTTGCCTTCTCTGTTTACTTTTTCAAACCATTCCCCATTTTTTTTATCTATAATATATTTTTTTATGAATTTCCAACTTTCCAAGGCTGCATTTAGATACTTTATTTCACCAGAAATTTGAAAGGTATTTAAATGACCAATTATAGCTTCAGCTTGTGGCCACCAATCTTTATTTGAATCTAAAATCGAAGATCCTGAAAGTTCATTTACAATACCACCATCTGAATCTGCTATTTTTATGACATTATCTGATATTTTACTCGTTAGGTTGCTATATATACTTATCAATCTATTGTCTTCCAGTAGATTAGCAGCTTCATAACACAACCAACTAGCCTCAATATCATGTCCTGGTGAAATTAACCCAGATTTTACTGACCAATTATTATCAAAAAAAGATACTAATGAGTTTTTATTAGAGTTGAAAATGTTTAAATAGAAAATATCTAGTAATGTTACTAATGCTTTTTTTAAATATCTATTTGGTGAATAACGATATAAATTTGAATAAGCTTCTATAAGGTGCAGATGAGTATTCATACTTTTGGGAACATTTAAATCTTTACTACTCATTCTTACATCATCTTTAAGTTTCCAATCTCTAGAATAGGCTTCATAGTAACCGCCATACATATCATCGGTGCAGTAATTTTCTATTAAGTCATATAATTGGGTTGCATACTTTTCTGCATTTTTTACGTCAAAAGCAGAGTAGTATTCGCTAAGACCGTATACAGCAAAAGCTTGCGCATATACATATTTAGTACTGTTCAATGCATTGCCATTTTTATCAACTGTCCAAAATACTCCGCCGTATTCTCTATCAATAAAATAATCTATAAGATATTTATATGCTCTTTGAGCTAGATATGCAGATTCTTTAGTTGAATAATGTTTAAAGGCAGCAGAAAATGTCCATAAAATTCTGGAATTGAGTATGATGCCTTTATCAGAATTTTCAATTGGGAGGTTATGATTATTTATTCTTCCATAAAAACCACCAAATTTTTCATCTACCGAAAACCTGGACCAGTAGTTTTGTATGTTTAAAAACTCATTCTTTGCATCCAATTTTAAATGTTGTAATACATCAATAATATCCATTGCGATGTAGCTTTTTATTATTGATAATTATTTTATTGATAGTCTGGACTGATCTTTGGGATGACAACCCATCTTCAGGAGTGTTAAATGCATAATCGAGTAATTGTTCAATACTTGTCTCGGCAACATGTACTCTAGTATCAGAAGAAGCATAATATAAATATACTTTGCCATGCCTATCTGAAATCCAACCATTTGTAAATACAACATTACTCACGTCGCCAACTCTTTCTTGATATCTGGGTGCTAATAAATAACCACCTGGAGATGCTATTAAAACCCAAGGTTTCTCTAGCGAGGTTACAAATAGATAAAGTACATATCTCAGACCATTAGCAGTATTTCTAACTCCATGCGCAACATGCAACCATCCTTTTTTTGTCTTGATTGGTGCAGGCCCTTGTCCGTTCTTTACCTCTTTAATTGTATGATAAACTCTATTATCAACAATAATTTCTTCATCAATACATGCCCTTTCAATATCATCACATAAACCCCAACCTATACCGCCCCCTTTACCTGCCTTTATGAAACCATCTTGTGGCCGAGTATAGAAGGCGTACTTACCGTGAATAAATTCAGGATGAAGTACTACGTTTCTTTGTTGTTCAGATGTTGTTTTCAAATCTGATAAACGTTCCCAATTAACTAAATCTTTAGTCCTTGCTATACCTGCTTGAGCTATTGCGGTACTTGTATCATAATTGTCTGTACTCTTATCCTTTCTTTCAGAACAAAATATTCCATAAATCCATCCATCCTCATGACTAACTAATCGTATATCATAAATATTAGTATCAGGATTATCATTTTCTGGCATTAAAATTGGATATTCATCAAATACAAAGCCTTCAGTGGGAGTATCACTTCTCGCAACTGCAAAAAATGATTTTCTGTCATTACCCTCAACTCGTACAATAAGTACATATTTACCGCCGAAAAATATCGCACCTGCATTAAATGTTGAATTAATACCAAACCTTTCCATCAGAAAGGGGTTAGTTTTTGGATCAAAATCATAACGCCATTCTAAAGGAATATGTTCAGCTGTTATTATTGGATATTGATATCGTTTATAAATACCATTAGATAATTTCTCTGGATTGTTTTTACGCTCGAGAATTTCAATATGGCGATTTTGAAGAGCTTTTTTTCTGTTATTAAAGTCTGTTGACATATTAATTAAATTATTAAAACCTAAGTTGGGAGTCTGTCAAACCAATTCTTTTTGAGTAGTAAGGATGTTAAAATTGCTATAGCAATTCCAATTAATAACGGAAGAATTTTCATTAAAACTATATAGATTGGAATGATTATTAACGATATCTGCCAGATTATTCCAATCAGTATGTTAAAAATGTCACGTTTAAAATCTTCATTCCTTTTAAAGTTGGGCTCTTCAGCTTCAACTAAATCATGAATAGGTTTCCATAAACCCCAAGGTCGAACTGTTTTGTAAAATTTTTTCAGTGTCTCCTTATCTACTGGATCAGATGTATAGGTTCCAATCAAACAGGCAATTAGAGATGTCAATAACATCAATGGAAATGTATATGTATCCAATATACCAGGAAATATATATCGAAATGTTAATGCAGGTATTAGACCACCAACCATACCCCAGAAAAAACCATTCGAATTAAATCGCCACCAGTACCATTTCAAAATATTAGCAGCAACATAACTTCCATATAAACCACCAACAATCCACTGTAATACATCATTTACATCATCAGCAAAAAAACCAAATATTATGCTGATCACAACCATTCCAGATCCTGCTCCATAGTTCATCCACTGTATTTCTCTGTTATTAGCCTTTGGATTGTAGTATTTAAGATATATATCATTTACAATATAGGCCTGTGCAGCATTCAGAGTACCTGCAAAAGTAGACATAAAGGCAGCTAATAAACCAGAAAGTAATAAGCCTAGAAATCCAATAGGGACAAATTGATTAATTGCCGAAGGTAAAACTTGCTCAAAATCTAATCCTTTGCCTGGAACAATTAGATCTAGATTTTCATAAAAAAGAAGTGCAAGTACAACAAAACCTGTTATCATTAAGTAGCGAATTGGTAAAAGAAATAATGAGACAGATCCACTCATTAATGCCGCTTCTCTTTCTGATTTTGTCGATAAAATCTTTTGCATATCATAATTCGGAGCAGGCCCAGCAAAGCTTACAAGTACACCTTTAAAAATCATCATCATGAATAGTACTGTAAATAAAGAAAATCCATCTTCAGAAATTTTTTGATTAACCTCTGATATAATCGTACTCCAATCCATATCTAATTGCCAACCAAAAAAAGGATTAAACCAATTATTTGGAACTACTAGTTCGTTTGATGCAAGTGCATTCATAGCTATTATACCGATAACAATTCCAGATACAGCCATGATGATATATTGTAATACATCCGCCCATACTATGCTCATCATACCGCCAAGCAGCGAATAAAAAATCGCAAAACAAGTGAATATGATACCGTAGAAGTGTGGTACATATTTTTCAGAGATCTGAAATGGTATGTAATGATTTAAAAATTCCCATGGTATAAATATTTCTATAAATTTTCCTAAACCGATGAAGCCATAAGTCAAATAACCTAACCCCATAATCAAAGCAAAAATCACCATTATTAAGTGTGAATTTCTAGAGTCATTTTCTGCTCCAAAACGTGTACTTATCCACTCAGCACCGGTGGTTACATTTGAACGTCGAAGCCACATAGACAAAAAGATCATCAAGAATATTTGGTTAAAGATTGGCCACAACCATGGTAACCAAATTGATTTTAAGCCATACACAAAAAGTATAGTAACCATCCATACAGTGCCAGATATATCGAACATACCTGATGCATTGGATAGACCAAGCATGTACCAGGGTAGGCTCTTTCCCCCTAATAAATATGAATCTTTAGATTTTTGTGCTTTCTTTTTTAATAATAATCCGATAAGTATGGTTAAAAAAAGATAAACCAATACAATTAATACATCTATGGTAGATAAGCTCATGAATAAAATATATTCATTAAAAAAATTGGTGGTGGAATAAATTAATCCACCACCATTTCAAAATAATACAAGTTATTTGATCAATGTCATTTTTCGTTGTAAGGAAATATTATCTGCTCTCAGTCTGTAAATATATACTCCAGAGGCTAATGTGTTTGTATTAAACCGAACAGTGTGGCTACCTGATGATCGTCTACCATTAATCAATGTAGCAACTTTCTGACCAAGCATATTGTATACTTCTAACTGTACATTAGTTGTTTTAGGCAGTGTAAAACTAATGTTTGTAGAGGGATTAAATGGATTTGGATAGTTTTGATATAACTGAAATTTGTTAGCTATATCATTTGCAAATTCACTGGATGTCGCAGTATTAACTATAAAGAAATCAAAATTATCAATAGCCAGATTACCCGAAACATTAATAATTGCAATAGTATTTTCTCCCGCTGACATATTTATACCATTTAAAACAGCCTCGGTTAGAGTTGAATCTTCGGCAGATAAATTTACACTGATTACATCGCCACCATTAACTGATATATTTGCTGAAGCATCGCCACCTCCAGGGACTAAATAGAACATCTTAACAGTATATTGTCCAGCATTCTCCGCACTTGCAGGTACCACCACTGAACCACCATTAGAGATATCAGCTAATGCATCTCCACTTGCGCAGAGCGAGCCACCACACTCTAGAGTAGCATCGTTAAGAATGGCCGCTGATGCATATAGTGTTTTTACTACTTCTCCATTTTGTTTTAGAGTTACCGATTCGTATTCCATCCATCCCCAATTTCT
>PCAT01000063.1 GCA_002730655.1 Balneola sp. | reverse complement strand
TATAACACTAATTAAACCAGTTGTTGTTTCTGTTAACTTCCATTTATCAGAATTTATGTACTTGAAATATTATTACAAGGCTTTTTAGGTAACATCATTTATATTTAAGTTGTATTTCTTATAGATAAACGATAGTCATTTATTTTTTGCAAATTCCTGTATCTAAAAACGAACTCATATGCGACCTTATATTTTTGTTTTTGTATTTCTTTTTTCAATCGGCATTATGGCTTGTTCTACCACAAACACTATACAAAAAAACGATATATCATCTGCGGATTCATCTATAAATGTAATTAAAAGGACTCCTTCAGTTTCGAACAAAAGATTGGATAGAACCGATCTTAGTGAATTATTTTGGATGCGACAAGATAGTGCTAAAATGCAATTTACTCAGCCAGATGTTAATTTTATGACGGGCATGATAGGTCATCATGCCCAGGCCCTTATCATGTCAAGCATGGCAAGTGTAAACAACGCTAGTCCTTCTATAGTAATTCTGACCAAACGAATTATAAATGCCCAGAAAGATGAAATTGGAATTATGCAACGGTGGTTGCATGAAAGAAATCAATCGGTCCCTCAAGTTATTATCGAGGGGCTTCAATTGTTTATTAAAGCAGGTAATGAACCTTCATTGGTATTTGATTCTGCTCAAGTAGCGCATGCTGTTAAACATTTTAATAAGCATGGTAGCTACATGGACTTTACCCACTACCAATTGATGCATGGAAACGACATGAACCATGAAGGCATGGATCATAGCAAAATGGGCCACAGTGAAGGTGAAATGAACCATGAAAATATGGACCATGCAGATATGCAAGACCATTCCGGGATGCCTGGAATGTTAACGCAGGATCAACTCGAAGAACTTGCTTTAGCAAAAGGAACAGAGTTTGATCGCCTCTTTTTAACTTATATGATTCAACACCATACCGGAGCAATAATAATGGTTAAAGATTTGGTTGAAACCGACGGAGCTGCTCAGGAACTTCAAATTGGTGAGCTTGCTGGAGAGATAAATGTGGATCAAAAAACTGAAATTGAACGCATGCGTCTCATGCTCATGGAGGTTGTTGGATTAAATGATTAAACCATAAGTGGATAGGAAATTCATATAGTTAATCTCTTATTTTAAGTGCATAATCAGTTATGCAGATTCACAAACAATTATCCTAATACACTCGTTTGTAACTTTTTCGAATAATGAACGTTTAAATACAACAATAATAAATCACAAATAAATGACACTATTTATGAATAAAACTCGTGTTAGTTCAACACTATGGGTTTCTTTTATAGCAGTTGCTACTTTTATGAGTTGTAGCTCTTCTCAAGAAACTGCCATGGTTACTATTAATGCACCAGAAGTAGCTCCACTTACAGAAGCAATTGTACCTACTCCCGACCCTCGTGTTGGCTTGGATGCAGGTCTATTTGATGCTGAGGAAGCTGTATGGAATCTCGAAGTACTCTCACAAACTCCTCCACCTGAAAAATTCATAGGAAAAACAAATTCTGACCTAGCTTTTCAAGGAAATTATGCTTTTCAAGGAAATTATAATGGAATTATTGTATGGGATATAAGCGATCCTACAAATCCTGTCTTAATTAATGATTACGAATGTCCAGCATCACAAAGCGATGTTTCAGTATATGAAAACCTTCTTTTTGTATCTGGTGAGGGGTTAGGGGGTCGCATCGACTGTGGAACAGAAGGTGTTCAAGAAGCTGTGAGTTCAGATCGCCTTCGTGGAATCCGTATCTTCGATATCACAGATATCCAAAATCCTGAGTATGTCGCCAATGTACAAACATGTCGCGGTTCCCATACACACTCTGTATTAAAAGATCCTAACGACGATGAAAATATCTATGTTTATGTTTCTGGATCGTATGTAGTACGGTCAGATGAAGAATTAGCAGGCTGTTCAGACCTTCAACCAGAAGAAGACCCTAATTCAGCTTTATTCCGCATTGAAGTTATTAAAGTCCCGCTAAATAGCCCAGAAGATGCCGCTATTGTTAGCTCACCTCGTATCTTTGAGGATTTGCAGGCTCCTCCAACTCATGGTTTAGCTCCTGCTGATATAGCCGCAATAGAAGCAGCTAAAGCTGCTGGCGCTTATACTGTGGTTCTTGGTGGAACTGAGCGTGTCTTACCTGGTCGCTATGTACAAGGACTACTTGAGAGTATAGTCCAACAACGTGGCGGTGAGGGTGCACCAACAGCCGATGATTCTTCTACTTTACGTAACAATATTCAAACAATGGTAGACGCAATGTTTGGCGGTGGTAATGATGACGTTACTGCAAGAAGAGGACCTGATCAATGTCATGATATTACTTTATACCCTGAATTAGGTATAGCTGGTGGTGCTTGCGAGGGATATGGTCTCTTACTTGACATAAGTGACCCAGCAAACCCTGTTCGTATCGATGCAGTTGCTGACTCTAACTTTGCTTACTGGCACTCTGCAACTTTCAGTAATTCAGGTGATAAAGTAATCTTCACTGACGAATGGGGAGGTGGTGGAGGACCTAAGTGTAGAGACACTGATCCAATGGAATGGGGAGCAAATGCCATATTCACAATAGAAGATGGAAAAATGGAATTCAAAGAGTACTATAAAATGCCCGCTCCACAAACAGTAAACGAAAACTGTGTAGCTCATAATGGTTCTTTAATACCTGTTCCAGGACGTGATATTATGGTTCAATCATGGTATCAGGGTGGGATTTCTATTTTTGATTTTACTGATCCATCTGACCCAGTTGAAATAGCTTTCCACGACTATGGCCCTACCAACGGAGAAAGTATGTCAATGGGTGGTAGCTGGAGTGTTTATTGGTACAATGGAGTAATTGTAAATTCTGAAATTGCTCGTGGGTTAGATCTGTTTAAACTTACTCCTAGCCCATTTATGACAGAAAACGAAATTGCTGCTGCTAATACCGTTCAATGGGAATACCTCAACGCGCAAGGTCAGCCTAAAATATATTGGCCAGCAACTTTTCACCTTGCTAAAGCCTATGTTGATCAATTAGACCGTGATGGAGTGCTTAGCAACACTGAAATTATGGATATTCGCCAGTCTATTGCTCGTGCAGAAATGGCTAATGAGAAAAATCAAGCGAGTATGCTTGAAAATCTATACAAAAGTGTATCAGCTAAGGCTGCTAACTCTGCAAACCCGACTAAGGTTTCTGCTCTTGCAGAAGCATTAAAAAACTTAGCTGGATAACTTCCGTTTAATTTTCGCTTAATTTAAAGCCTCAATCCTTTAGGAATGAGGCTTTTTCTATATCTATGACTTATATTGTTAAGAAAGTAAGATTCTTATCTTTACATCCTATTTTAAAATCAATGAATTATTTACTGGTCCGAAGTATTCTTTTTGCAGTTATAAACCTAATGTTCATACAAATTGGTGCTGCACAACTAATAATCAACGAAATTAGCTCAAACAATAAAAGTATATTACAAGATAATGATGGGGATTACTCAGATTGGATAGAACTCTATAATCAAAGTCCAGATACTATAAATCTGTCAGGTTATAGTATTAGTGATGATCAGAATGAGTTAGATAAATATATTCTACCAGATATGGTCATCGCTCCATTTTCTTATTTAATTTTATTTGCCTCGGATAAAAATTATGTGTCAGATATTACTTATTGGGAAACATTGGTAGGTAATGGGCAGCCTGCTAAGTACATCATACCAAATAGTCAAACTGATAATAACTGGATCGAAATAGACTTCAATGATCAAAATTGGCTAAATGGACAATATGGAATTGGATATGGTGATGAAGATGACGAAACTATAGTAAGTGACGGCACTCAATCTATTTTTGCAAGGTCATATTTTCAAGTTGATGACTCGAAATCTGTAAAAAGTATGATATTACATATGGATTATGATGATGCCTTTATCGCTTATCTTAATGGGACTGAGATTGCAAGAGAAAATATCACTGGGGAAGCACCACTAGCACATGATCACCAATCAGATTCCTATACTGAGCCAAGGATACCCTTTGACCAATATCCATGGGAAAAAGACATCACAGGATTCATTTCACTTCTTGAAGAAGGGGAAAATGTTTTAGCACTCCAAGTACATAATTTTAATACTGGTAGTTCAGATTTAACAGCGTATCCATTTTTAAGCTTAGGCTTTAAATCTGAAATAAATAATCCAAGTGGGACTAATGAGTTACTTGAAATTGCCAATACAAGAGAAAGAAAAATACATACAAATTTTAAGCTCAGTAATAAGGGTGAAACAGTATATATTAGCGATTCAAATTCGGTCGTAATAGATAGTTTAAGTTATCCAGTGCTCATTTCAGATGAATCATATGGTCTCATTAATAACCCAGATTCTATTGGGTACGGTATTTTCAATGATCCTACACCTGGTACTAAAAATGGGGCTTCAGCGTATAATAAACGATTAGAGATACCAGAATTAAACTATTATGGTGGATTTTATGATGGTTTTATTTCTTTGAGAATGAATGAAGATGATAAGATACCACCAGTCTATTACACTGTTGATGGTAGTATACCAACAACTACATCATCATTACTAAATGGGAATCAAATCGACTTTTTCCGTACTGGTGTTGTAAGACTACGTGCTATACAAAACAATGCTTTATCTAGTCCTATTCAGACTGAGACATATTTTATTCAGCAAACACATAATCTACCAGTAATTTCAATATCAACCCATCCTAGAAATCTCTGGAGTGATGAAGAGGGTATCTATGTCGTTGGTACTAATGGTATTGGTGGTAATGGTCATGAAAAAGCTAATTGGAATCAAGATTGGGAAATTCCAGTCGGATTTGAATACTATAATGAGGATGGGACTCGAGAAATTAATACAGCAGCAGGGGCAAAAATTATGGGGGGATGGAGTAGGTTAAATCCTATGAAATCATTAGCAATTTTTTTTCGATCTGAATATGGCTTAGGTGAAATTGAGTATAAATTGTTTGAAAGTAAAGATATATCAAAATTTGAATCTATAGTCCTTAGAAATTCTGGAAATGATTTTACTTCCCAAGGCCACTCAATGTTTCGAGATGGTCTTATGAATAGTTTAGTAAATGATACCGAAATAGATAACAACGCCTTCCAACCCTCTGTAGTTTATTTAAATGGTGAATATTGGGGTATACACAATATTAGGGAAAAATTAAATGAACATTATGTTGAATCTAATAGCTATTCTGATTCTGAATACATAGATCTTATAGGTAATGGAGGTGGTGTAAGCGAATTCAGAGCCGTCCATGGCTCAGTAGAAAAGTATGATGATCTAATTCGCTACTCAACTTCTAGACCGCTGGGATTTCGTCAATTCTATGATGAAGTAGAAACTATGCTAGATATAGACAACTACATAGACTATCATTTAACACAAATCTACTATTCAAACACAGATTGGCCTGGTAATAATACAAAAATATGGAGAAGTCGAAACCAAAATGGGAAATGGAGATGGATTTTATACGACACTGATTTTGGATTTAATCTACGATATGGTGGTAATGTGTCACACAATACTTTGAATTTTGCTCTTGACCCTAGTGGCCCTGGATGGCCAAATCCACCTTGGTCGACAAGATTATTACGAAATATGTTCGACAGTCCAATATTTAAAGTGAAATTCGTCAATCGGATGGCTGATTTAATGAATAAAAACTTTAAACCTAGTCATGTTCACATGGTAATTGATTCTTTAGCTAGCCTAATAGAGTCGGAAATACCTCGCCATATGAGTACTATAACTAGAAGTGGAGCCTACGGAGGTACAGTTGATGGATGGTATGATCAAATTTCATTGATGAAGGATTTTGGAACGGAAAGACCTAAATGGATCGAACAACATTTCACATTATCAAAAAGTCAAGGAGGTAAACTTGCTGTTGGCCCATTGCTTGACACAACAATTCGTCTATCGCATAAAGATCGAGGTATAGTAGTTATCAATCGTTTAGTGATTGATGAAAGTATTGCACAAATTTTATCTAATAGTTTAGTGTGGACTGGAAAGTACTTTAGCAATGTGGAAATTCCAGTAAGAGCACAATCGCGAAAAGGTTATGAATTTGTTGGATGGACAGGTGATATAATATCCAGTAATCCTAATATCACCATAACAGCTGGTGTTAACATTGCAGCTAATTTTGCACCAGCCTCCTCAGAAAATGAAATCGTCATTACAGAAATTATGTACAATTCAGACGATGAAATAGATTCAGGGGATTGGGTGGAAATATTTAATAATAAAAATAGTGATATCGATTTAACAGACTGGATATTAAAAGATGAAGACGATGATCATAAATTTTTATTCTCTGATGGTACAACTCTAAAAAGCGGTGATTATGCATTAATTGTGCGTGATAGTGTGAAATTCAAAGAAGTTTATGGCCATTCAGTAAATATACTAGGTGAGATGGATTTTGGTCTAGCTGGTGGTAGCGATGATGTACGAATTTTTGATAATTTTGGCGCAATTATTGATTCTGTAAGTTATGATGACGAATCACCTTGGCCAGTTGAAGCTGACGGGCAAGGATATAGCTTGGAATTGATAAATATTGAAAGTGACAACAGCATAGCAGAATCTTGGCAAGCTTCAAAATATACTCAAGGATCTCCTGGTTTAGAGAATGGAATGTTGATTGACAATGAAATAAATGATTCTAATTTACCTAAGACTTATCATCTTTATCAAAATTATCCAAATCCATTTAATCCGAGTACCTCGGTTGAATTCGCAATACCTAAAAGAACTTTTGTGAGAATAGAAATTTATTCGAGTCTTGGCCAAAAGGTAGCTGAATTAGCTAGTAATAATTATCCAGCAGGTAATCATACTATTGAGTTTAATGCAAATTTATTGGCATCGGGAGTTTATTTTTATAAGCTGATAACACCAGATTTTGAAAAGACTAGAAAGATGTTACTTATAAAATAGAATAAGTATTAAGAATATGACTACTCCATCAAAACTACTTTTAATTGGAATCATACCTTTTCTTTTTAACTGCGATCTTGACGAGAAAAATATATCTAGTATTAAATCTGGAGATTCACTTTACATAAATCGAACATCTTATTTAGAGCAACTTGAAGGTTTTTGGCTTGGTACTTCAATAGCTAATTGGACTGGATTAGTTACTGAAATGGATAAGATTGGTAATACAACAGATATTAAAACACTTCCTTTTTATACCAGAGAAGATTGGGAAAAAATGGACCAACCAGCTATTTGGGATGGTGAAAATCCAAGCCAAATTTCAGAGACAATCGACTACGTGCTAAGGAAACCTGGAGAATTATGGGGAGCTGATGATGACACAGATATCGAATACATGTATCAATATCTTATTTTACAGAATAAGCAAGTTAAACTGACTCCAAAACAAATTAAGGAAGGTTGGCTTGAACACATTTCAAGTATTGAAGAAAATTATTTGTGGGTTTCTAATCAAAAAGCATTGGATCTGATGAATGAGGGTTATCTACCCCCAGATACTGGTGATCCTAGACTCAATGAACACTATGAAATGATAGATGCACAATTAACAACCGAAATTTTTGGACTTTTTGCACCTGGAAATCCTGAACTAGCAAGAGATCTAGCCAGTTTACCAATTCAGACAGTAGCTAGATATGAAGCAGAAGATATTGCTAAATTTTATGTGACCATGTTTTCCTTGGCATCTATAAACCCAGAAAGAAGTATACATGATCGAATTGATTCAATGTCATTGCATGCTCGTTATTACTTACCAGATGATGAGTATCCCGCAAAGATGTATGATTATATTCGAAGCTTATATGAATCAAATATACCATGGGAAGCTGCACGAGATTCGATATATAAAGCATACCAAATTGAACAAAGGCACGGATATGACATAACCTCAAAAAATCTATACTGTAATGCATGTTTTGCTGCTGGAATAAATTTCGCTGCGAGTTTAGTAAGTCTATTTTATGGTGAAGGGGATCTTTTGGAAACTATAAAAATAGGGAGTCTGGCCGGATGGGATTCTGATAATCCAACTGCAACCTGGGGAGGACTTATAGGATTTATGATGG
>PCAT01000062.1 GCA_002730655.1 Balneola sp. | reverse complement strand
GGTGTTGGCGGGGGCATAGTTCAATATGATTATCGTAGTGTTGATCTATCAGAAGCAACCAAAGAGTTAAACTCTGAAACTATGCTCATTGCTATGGTTGAAACACCGGCCGCAATTGAGTCAATTGATGAAATAGCATCCGTTGATGGGATTGATGTCATAATGATTGGCACAAATGATCTAGCAATGGCTAGTGGTTGTCCGCAGGATTTTGGAAATCCAAAAATACAAAAATTTTATGAAAAAACTGCATTGGCTTGTAAAAAATATAATAAATGGCTTGGCTCTGGGGGCGTAAAAGACGAAAAAGCAGCTAAGAATTATATAGAAATGGGAGCTAATTTCTTTCTTGCGGGACAGGACATTGGTTTCTTGCTCTCTGCATCAAAAGACAGAGTTGACCGACTCAAAAGTTAAAATAATGTATATTGTAAAAAATATTTTAAAGCCACAAATGCCATCAATTCTAGTCGCTGCTGGTCACGGTGGCACACATTGGGTTAATGCTGCAATATATATTCTGTTACCATATATTATCTTAGATCTTGGTCTAAGCTATACTCAGGCAGGTTTAATTATGACCGTATTTCACTTCTCTACTTTCTTTGCAAACGCGATAAGTGGACCATTAGTGGATTTACGTGGGAAGGAAAAATATTCAAATTTCCAAGCATATTCACTCTTGATTGGCGGAATAGCAATGGTGCTTTTGAGTATGTCTTCAACGATATATTCACTATTTATCAGCGTCGCTATGATAGGAGTTTGTATTAGTCTTTGGCATCCTGCGGCTATTACATATTTATCTGTAAATTATCCAGAAAATAGGGGTTTTGTATTATCAATCCACAGTATTGGCGCAAGCCTGGGTGATGCATTATCACCGCTGCTCGCAGCATTTTTTCTTACATATGTAACAATTAATGGTAGTAATTTGTCCTGGAACACAACCTCAATATTCCTATCTTTACCACTTTTTATATTAGTGCTGATAATTATTTTCTTTTTGAACGATAAGAAAAATAGTAATCCAGAAATCACTGGCGAGAAAGATGACAATTATTTTGCGGACTTAAAGCTCTTACTTTTAAATATTCAATTAATCCCCTTATTTCTCGTTGCGGGGGTTAGGACCGTTACGCAAAATGGTGTACTTATATTTATGCCCCTATATCTGGTTGCAAATGAGGGCGCTAGTGCCGCAGTTATTGGAGCCTCGCTGTTCTCAATGCAAATGGGTGGCTTAATTTCAGGACCCATCGCTGGTTACTTATCGGATAGGCATGGAAGAAAAATTATTGCGATCTCCTCCCTCCTAGTTTCAGGAGTTTTGGTGCCATTTTATCCACTAATTAGCAGCAATATATTAATTATATTATTATCGGCAGTAATTGGTTTCGCAATTTATGCTGGTCGGCCAGTTGTTCAAGGTTGGGCGCTTGATATTGCACCCTCCAAAACTTCTGGTAGTGTCATAAGCCTCTTATTCATGATGCAAGTTGGTTCTGCGGCACTTTTTGCAATTATTGCAGGTATAATTGCGGATAGATATGGTTTGGCAATAATTTTTATTATCTTATCTGCAGTATGCATCATTACCTTGGTAATTGCTTCTCTTATACCAGCATCAAAAACAATTAAAATTAGCTAATACTTATATAGTACGCGTATCTAAATCAACAATTTCAATCTTATAGCCGTCAGGATCCTCGATAAAAGCTATATGGGTTGTGCCATGTTTTACGGGTCCTGGTTTTCTTGGTATATTGACCCCAGCTGCCTCAAGCTTATCGCAAATATCGTATATGCCTCTTACCCCCAAGGCAATATGCCCATATGCTGTTCCAATTTCATAGTCTTCATCCTGTTCCCAATTATATGTTAACTCCAAAACAGCGTGCGTATCTTCAGGTCCGTAGCCAACAAACACATTAGTATATTTTGCTTCAGGAACCTCTCTTTTTCTGAGCAGTGTCATCCCCAAAAATTTAGTATAAAAATCTATTGATTTATCTAAATCCCTGACTCTAAGCATCGTATGTAACATCTGGAATTCCGTATTATCAACCATTTAAACACCTCCAAAGAATTAAAAAATATTTTGATATCTTACTATTAATACATTAGCATTAAAACACTAATCATTTTTTGGATATAATAAAAGGGAAATAGTGATGGATGATGCAATATGGGCAATTTGGTATGACTTAGAAGATAATAATGACCAAGAATACTTCGATTGGATGCACAATGATTACCTTCCTTTCATTCAATCAAAAACAGGTTGCTTATGGGCTGCACATTATAAAGCTGGAGCAAATGAAGGAACTGGTATGAAAGCTATAAGAGATAATTTACCGAGAGCGAGTGATGATATCGGCCAGGGATCTCAATATATACAGCTGATTGGTGCTGCATCAATTGCTACACTTACAGGAAATGAAAAGTTTGTAAATGATAGAGGTATTTGTCAACAGGCCCAACTAAAAAAACGTAAAGATATACGCGAATGTCTATTTCAAGTTGTATCAAGAGTGGACGGCCCGGAAACTAATCTAAAAACACCAGCAACAACACCAGGTCCTGTGATACAAATGGGAAGTTTTCGAACAAAAACCATTGATGATGAGTTTGATGTTTGTTCATGGTATACACAACACAGACTTCCTGCGATTGCAAGGCTCTCTGGATGTATTGCTGCTAGGACAATGCTTTGTGCCGCAGGATGGGCCAAATTCTCAGTTTTATATGAGTTTACTTCTTTGGAAGATCGAAGAAAGAATTTTGAAGAAAAACATGAAGCTATGGGTTTAACTGATGATAAATGGACACACAAAATTCATAACTATACCGTTCATGCGCCAGGATCACCATCTGTGGCAGAGAGATTGTGGCCTCCGGTCTCATAATTGGGAGTTCCGAAAATGTTTGATTATATAATTGTTGGGGGAGGATCAGCGGGCTCAGTCCTTGCAAATAGACTTTCCTCTAATTCAAAAAATAAAGTTTTATTGTGTGAAGCCGGTCCTGACACTCCACCAGGAAAGGTCCCGGAGCAAATTTTAGATACATATCCTGGTTATGCCTATCTTGACAAAAGATTTCATTGGACGGAGCTGAAGGTAAGTACCGAAGTTAAGTCTCATAACATGAAGGATGATGGTCAAATTCCACTCAGGAAATATGAACAAGCAAGGGTACTTGGAGGCGGTTCCTCAATAAACGGGTTAGTCGCTAATAGGGGTGCGCCAAACGATTACAGCATATGGGAGGAAAGAGGGGCAAAAGGTTGGTCGTGGGATGACGTACTTCCATATTTTAAGAAGGTAGAAAAGGACTCAGATTTTCAAGGTCCATTTCACGGTAATGATGGAAATATACCTGTCAGCCGAATTTTTCCTGATATTTGGAATGGTCATGCTAAAGCATCTGCATCTGCATTTGAAGAAGCAGGATTCAAATACCTTGAAGATCAAAATGGAAAGTTTGAGGATGGCTATTTTCCTGTAACTGGCTCATTTATATACGAGAGAAGGGTTTCAGCGGCAATGGGCTACCTGACACAAGGCATCCGAAATCGTAAGAATCTCACCATAATGACAGAGTCATTTGTTAAAGAAATTCTTTTTGATGGAAAAAAATGTATTGGTGTGAAGATCAGAATTGAAGGCAAAGATAAGAAATTTTTTGCAAAAGAAATAATATTAAGTTCAGGCGCAATTCATTCCCCAGCCCATTTGATGAGGGCAGGAATTGGCCCTGCAATGGACCTCAAGGAAAAGGGTATAAATGTACTCAAGAATCTTGGTGGTGTTGGACAGAGGCTAATGGATCACCCGTCAATTAATATTGCCTCATTTATAAAACCTGAGGCACGAATTAATGAATATTCAAGACGACATCTTCTTGTTGGTATGCGTTATTCATCTGGCCTCAAGAATATTCCGAAAGGTGATATGTATGTTGCGGTATGTTCAAAGACGGCTTGGCATTCAATCGGTGATCAATTAGCTGCATTTATTTTATTTGTAAATAGAACCTACTCTGAGACAGGGCAAGTAAGATTAAGTAGTACAGATCCCTATGATGAGCCAATTGTTGAGTTTAATTTACTTTCCGACGAGAGAGATCTTATGCGTCTGATGGAAGGCTTTCGGAAAATGGTTTTAATCCAACAAACTGAACCATTTCAGAGGATTTCCAAAGAGGTCTTTGCTGCTGTTTATGGGGATAAGGTGAGGCAGGTTGGAAAGGTTAATCTGCAAAATAAATTACTTACAAAGATCTTCTCAAAAATGCTAGATGGACCGGATGCTTTGAGGAGATATTTACTAAATAAATTTGTTATCGAAGCCCCTGAATTATCTATACTGATGTCAGATGATAAAGTTCTCTCGGATTTTATTAAAAAATCAACTGTTGGTGTGTGGCATGCATCTTGTACCTGCAGAATGGGTGCCAAAACTGACAAAATGGCTGTTACTGATAATGAGGGTCGAGTGCATGGAGTAGACGGTTTGAGGGTTGTTGATGCATCAATTTTTCCTATAGTACCATGCGCAAACCTAAATTTCCCAACCCTAATGACTGCGGAAAAGATTTCAGAAAAGATACTTGCCTCGAATTAATTTATGATAGTTTTTTAGAGAGCCACTCAAACGACGCGGCAGCCCAATGATCCTGATACTTGAATGCGCAATGTCCAGCATCTGGGTAAATGCGAGCCTCTCTTCCATGAGGTGGACCGTTTTCCAACATAAAGTAGATATTTCCAATAGGCGCCAGATGATCTTTTTTACCATTAATCAGAAGCATTGGTTGATTTATATTATCAAGTATACCAAGACTACTTAATGACCATTTTTCAAACAACATCTGCTCTTTTTCTACTGTCCAGGGCGGAAAAGATGGGGGGTCTCCTATCTGCCCAAAGACATGCTGAGCTCGATCATTCCGTGCTTTTACAAAATTTCTCATTTCCTCTTCTGTCATCTTGTAACCGAAGGGATGTCCGGCATTTGCAACTATAGCTTTGACCATTTCGGGATAGGATCCTGCGAGTTGTACGACAGAATAGCCTCCTCTGCTTATACCAAAGGCACCTATCTTATTTTCATCAACTTCAGGTCTACCTGCCAGGTAGTCGATAGCTGCCATCCAAGCTGATACTGACTCTGGCTCCCATGGGAATGGATTTTCTCCGGTGGCGGGCCCATCCATGACAAGAGATGCTAGACCATTATCAATGGCATGCTGTGAAGCCCAACCTCTATCCTCCTTAAACATATCAGCTCCACACATGATGAGAACTGCGGCAGTTTTTTCAGCCCCTTTTGGACACCTATAATGACATGTTATTTCCTTGTCACCACAAACGACTTTAATTATTTCAACTTTGGGCTCAAGTAGCTCGCATGCTTTTCTATAAACCCTTGAGCATTCAGCACTAATTTTTTTTTTATTCTCTGTAATCTCACCTGGATATCTTGCAATTGATAGGTACGTTTTTGCTAGCATAAACTCATTATATGCTTTCTCTTGGTTGTTTTCCCTTATGAATTCGTCACCTTTCTTTTCATGCGCATCAGCAACTTCACTCCATATTGGTATCCAAGACTCTTCAGTCGTACTTTTGATCTTACTTACCGCGGATACAAGTTCGTCCATATCAGGTAGCATAGGCATCCACCTTCTATAGAACCCCCCATACTCAACAGCATATGGATTCTCTCCTGCGCTAAATTTAATTTGATCTCTCATTTACAAAGCCTATTGTGTATATATAATTAAATATATATTTATTTAACAAAAAAATAAATGTACAAAATAGAGAAATACAGGGGATTTATTCATCATGAGAGCAGCGGTAATTGGTCTAGGTTGGTGGGGTAAACAAATAATAAAATGCCTCAATGAGAGTAAGAAAATTGATGTAACGCATGCTTTTGACCCTCAAATAAGTAGAGATGACCCAGTTTTTTCCGAATTCTCGGTTGACCCGAGCTTAAATTTTGACGCAATAATAGACAGTCCATTGGTTGATGCTGTCATCTTGGCAACACCAAATCAATTTCATGAAGAGCAAGTAATCTCTGCGGCAAACAAAGGAAAGCAAGTATTTTGCGAAAAGCCAGTTGCCTTAGAATATGAAAGCATTAAAAGAATGGCTCTCGCTTGCAAGAAAAATGGTATTATTCTCGGTGTCGGCCATGAGCGACGATGGGAGCCCGCAATGGTCAAGCTCAGAGACATGCTTGATGAAGGTATGCTTGGAGAAATCTTGCATATGGAGACAAATTTTAGTCACGATATCTTTATGAAGCTAGACAGAGATAATTGGAGGTTGGACCCAAAATCTGCTCCAGCCGGTGGAATGACTGCTCTCGGGATACATTTATCTGATTTTTTTGTTTCTTTCCTAGGCTCGGCAAAGACTGTTTATGCAAAAACTGGCTCAATAGTATTGGAGCATCCAAAAAAAGATACATTATCAGTGAATATAAGGTTTAAAAATAATGTCACAGCGTCACTCGCTGTCATGATATCGACTCCATTTTATGGTCGGTTTACTGTGTTTGGCGAGAAAGGTTGGGTAGAAATAAGGGAAGTATCAAATGTTGATTTTGACGATCCAGCAGAATTTATCTATTGCGATAAACATGGCAAAAGAGTGGTTGAAGAACACCCGGTTGTAAATACCGTAAAATTGAATTTCGAAGAATGGGCAGACGCGGTTGCAGGTCGTTCCACATATCGTATTAATATAGATGAAGTAGTATCAAATGTTCAAATATTAGAATCTATAATTAATTCAGCTGAAAAAAATGAAATTATTAAAATAACCGATTAATTGCTGAAATGATGTCCATCAAGAATTATGTAAATAATCTGTCCGATGAAGACCTAAAAAGAATATATAAAAAAATGCTCATGATCAGAAAGTGTGAAGAGCATTTGGGAGAAGCCACAAAAAATGGAGCCTTTCCAGGTGCCGTTCATCTTTATATTGGTCAAGAGGCAATTGCGGTACCTTTGTGTGATCAGTTGAATGACTCTGATTGGATATCGAGTACACATAGGGGCCATGGACATTTCATCGCAAAAGGTGGCGACGTAAAAAAAATGATGGCTGAAATTTACGGAAAGTCGACGGGAATATGTGGGGGTAAAGGTGGCTCTATGCATGTTGCTGATTTCAAAAAGGGAATAATTGGAGCAAATGGTGTTGTTGCAGGCGGTATGGGATTAGCTGTAGGTGCAGCCCTGGCATCCAAAATGGATGGTAACGGAGCCGTTTCAATAATTTTTTTTGGGGATGGTGCAGCAAATCAGGGCGTTTTGATGGAGGCCATGAATATATGTTCATTGTGGAACTTACCAATGATATTTATGTGTGAAAATAACCAATATTCTGAGTTTACTCACACATCGGAGGTAACTTCTGGAAAGATTGTTGATAGGGCTGAACCTTTTGGTATTCCAAAATATGAAGTTGATGGAAATAACGCTGTTGATGTGTGGCAAGCTGCCTATCAGGCAGTTCAGAGGGGGAGAAATGATGAGGGCCCATCATTTATTGAAGCGCATACATACAGGCAACGTGGGCATGTTGAATTTGAATACACATTTTTGTCACGAACTTACCGAGATCAGAGCGAGGTTGAGTTATGGAAAACAAATGACAAAGACCCGATATTGAGGCTTGAGTCATACTTTATAGAACATAGTAAATATTCTGGAGATGATATTGAAAAAATTCAGAAGGAGGTTCAGGACGAAGTTGATGATGCAGTAAAATTTGCAATTGAAAGCCCAGAGCCAGAAATTTCCAGTGCTATGGATCATATGATTGAGAGATAAGCAATGTCCAAGCAAAGAATGATGC
>PCAT01000061.1 GCA_002730655.1 Balneola sp. | reverse complement strand
GGCAAAAAAATAGCCTGCGGCATTGGGATTTAGCGCGTATTTCTGAGCTCGCCGAAGAACTGGCTCAGACCCGATCCCGCAAAGATAAACAACGCATATTGACTCGCATTTGGAGTGGTTTATCCCCTTTGGCCTCCAAATATTTTCTCCGACTACTTTCTCAAGGTTCGCTGCGGATTGGCTTTGAAAATAGAAGTGTTCTACAGGCCCTAGCGAAGAGTTGCCAAGTAGATTACGAGCAGTTACGCTATGTCCACATGCTCACTGGAAGCATCGCTAAAACAGCCGAATTAGCGTCCACTAACCGTCTGGACCAGGCTCAATTTAAACTATTTAACCCCATCGCTTTCATGCTTGCGGCTCCCATGCAATCCCGTTCGGTAAAGGTTTGGGATGATTTTATTGCCGAAGAGAAATTTGACGGAATGCGTTGTCAACTCCACGCCCATGGTTCTAAGGTTGAATTATTTTCGCGTGATCTAAATGTAATATCCAATCAATTCCCTGAACTCGTCGAATCCTTTGCTAGTAAGGATCTTCCACCCGTTGTTTTAGATGGGGAAATATGTGTATTCCGCGAGAATACCATTCAACCCTTTCAAGAGCTTCAAAAACGTATGGGAGTAAAAAAGCCAACAGAGGCTTTACTAAGCACATATCCGGTCTTATTTATCGGCTATGATGTGTTATTCTTAGAACAAGAGTCAAAGGTATCACAACCCTTAACCCAGCGGCGGATTAGCATTGAAAAACTTGCCAAAACCTATGAGTTTTCCATAACTAACCAACATGCTGTTAGTTCAAAAGAGCAGGTGGAACACCTGTTTGAACAAGCCTTAGCTCATGGTAATGAAGGATTAATGCTTAAGCAAAAAAACGCTCCCTATTCTTTCGGAGAACGCAAAAATCATTGGTTAAAAGTCAAACAAGCCTCCGGAAGTATTGACACTGTTATTCTATATGCTCAAGCAGGAAGTGGAAAACGAGGCGGTAGCTATTCCGATTTTACCTTGGGTGTATCAGTCAAAGAAGACGCGCGTTACGAAGAAGAATTCATCCCCATTGGGAAAGCATACGGTGGATATACCGATCAAGAATGGAAGCAATTAAACAAAGCTATTAAGGGTTGTATCGTTAACCGATTTGGTCCGACCGCCCAACTACGCCCTGAAATCGTGGTCGAACTCGAATTTGAGGCCATTCAGCCGAATCCACGTACAAAAGCAAAATATACGCTCAGATTCCCTCGATTTAAAGCAATACGATGGGATTTATCACCCAAGGATGTAGACAGCTTAAAACATGTAGAAATGCTGTTTATGCATCATCAATCCAAAGAACGTAGTCCTCAAAAAAGTAGTCAATCATTTCTTAAACCAAAGTAACCGCCTTGAACATAAAATTCTATTGAGGTTTGCAAAATCGATGTATAAATATCATTCAGTTTAAGTCAGTTTTATGGTCTATGTTTTTGTCAAAATATTTATTTCAGCACAAATATTTTGTTCATAGAATCAATTTTATGATCTTCAGGCATGAGTGAATGGAGCCTTACTTCTACCCCCCCACATGATTGGTATTTATGCTTGGACGTTAGTTCATATTTCGATTTTGAACATGAACCCGAGCATATGTTCGAGACTGGGTTTATCCGACCGGTACCTATTGGAGACCGAGATGCGGTCCTCACCATTCGATTTAATGGAGATCCTGAGTCACCAGAATTCTTTATTAGTTGTAAAGAATCTCTTTCACAAGAAGAGATAGAATGCGCTAGCCAGCATTTAACCAAAATTTTAGGTTTAGAAATGGATTTGCGCAAATTATATGATCGCGCTGCCAATGATCCTGTTTTAGGTCCAAAATTAAGTGAATACTATGGGCTCAAAAGAATGACAAGAGCCACCTTATTCGAAGATATTCAGAATCGAATAGTTGAAATGCAGATGAATCATAAACCTACTGCAAAAAAGATGATGTATAGAATTCGGGAGCAATATGGTACTCTTCTCGATCATGATGGAGGTAGCCTAGCAGCTTGGCCTCGGCCCCATGAGTTGATGAAAGCCGATCCGCATAATATAAGAGCTTTAGGCCCAACCTTACGCAAAGGGCAATATCTTACCGGCTTAGCACAAGATATCGTAGCGGGCACCACTAATATTCATTGGTTAACTACCTGCGACCCAGTCACTGCGTATAACACCTTGGTTAAAATTAAAGGAATAGGTCCTACGGCTGCTCAAGATCTTATTATGATGCGAGGGCGTACCGATGCGGTCTTTCCCAGCAATAAGAAAAAGAATCAAGAAAAAGGCCTCCGTAGATGGATCATTTGGAGCTACGGTGAAGACCCAGATGCGACCACTGAAGATAGATTTCAGGAACTCACCCAAGCCTGGAAGGGCTACGAGTCTGCCGCACTAGAATTTTTGTACTTGAACTACATAATGACCGAAAAAGAACAACGTCAAAAAAAATCCTAATTACTACCGAATATGTCCATGACTAAGCCACTATCTAATCACAAAACCGTCATGTTACAAAAACTTATTCCATTACTTTGCCTGCTACTTTTCTCCTCCACTAGCATAATTGCTCAAGAACCTGAACCCATCTTACCGGCCCTCATTCCTGTGCCTAAAACCATGCAAGCTATCGGAAATCCATTTACCATAGTGCAAGGAACACTCATCCTGCTTCCCAGTGAACTTGAGGGAAGCCCCATTCATAGCACCTTAAATGAACTCATGCACACCACCACCTGGTTGAATGGTAATTTTGTATTCTATGAAGGCAACAAGCCTAGTACGATGACAGATTCTGCCATCGTACTACTTCTACACAATCCCGAAAATCTGCAAAATAACACCCATAATAAACATCTTAGCCATCAGGAAGGGTATCGCATACACGTCACTCCAGAGCAGCTTAAATTAGAGGCCAGTACAGAGCATGGACTGTTTAATGCCATTATGACTTTACGGCAATTATTACCCACCGAAGTAGAAAAAGAAGATCCGTCTCGGGTATCCAACAACATGATTTGGACTGTGCCAGGCGTACATATCGCCGATCACCCTCGTTTTTCCTATCGGGGATTGCACCTAGATGTAGGACGTCATTTTATGCCTGTATCATTCATAAAACACTACATCGATTTGTTAGCCATGCATAAAATGAATCGATTTCATTGGCACCTGACGGAGGATCAAGGGTGGCGTATTGAAATTAAGGCCTACCCCAAGCTGACTGAAATCGCGGCCTTCCGAAAGGAGACGTTAATTCGAAGATATGGTTCCAACACCTACGACAATCGTCCATATGGGGGTTTTTACACCCAGGAAGAAATTAAAGATGTCGTGAGTTATGCTGCCGAAAAATACATCACCATAGTCCCTGAAATTGAAATGCCTGGACATACCTCAGCTGTACTCGCTGCCTATCCAGAGTATGGTTGCCAAGACAAAGAATACAAAGTACAGACTACCTGGGGAGTATTTGAAGATATATTCTGTCCCTCAGAAAAAACTTTTGGCTTTTTAGAAGATGTTTTAGATGAAGTTATGGCTCTTTTCCCAGGAGAATATATCCATATTGGTGGGGATGAAGCGCCCAAAAAGCAATGGGAAGAAAGCGCATTAGCCCAAGAAGTGATTCGTCGCGAAGGCTTAAAAGACGAGCATGAACTCCAAAGCTACTTTATAAGCCGCATTGAACGATATTTGAATAGTAAAGGGCGTCAAATTATAGGTTGGGATGAAATACTAGAGGGTGGTTTAGCTCCACGAGCTACCGTTATGTCTTGGCGAGGTGAACGAGGTGGTATTGAAGCTGCTAAAATGGGCCATGATGTGATCATGACCCCAGGTAACACCAATTATTTTGATCACTACCAGGGAACTATGTCGAATGAGCCCTTGGCGATTTGTTGTTTTACTTCGGTAGAAGACGTCTATGGCTATGAACCGATTCCCGCTGCCCTTAGTCAAGAAGAGGCCAAACACGTACTTGGAGCGCAAGGCAATGTATGGACAGAATACATTCGTACCCCAGAAAAAGTCGAATACATGGCCTATCCTAGAGCTACTGCCTTATCAGAAGTACTCTGGTCAGACCCCTCGCAAAAAGATTGGTATAGCTTTTGGGCTCGCTTACAGCATCATTTTGAACGGCTCGACAACCGAGGAGTTAACTACGCTCCTCACTATGAAGGCCAGTTAAAACCTCACGAATGAGCCTCGAAAAAATATAGTAAAGGGTAAAGGGTAGTACACCAAAGAAAAAGCCTTTTTCAATCCAGCCCAAGTACTCCGAACCGGATGCCTCTAAAATCAAATAAATCAGATAGGCTGCGTAATAAAAAAGAAATAGTGACGCATCTTTGCGGTCTAGATCAAATCCAGTAAGAAAAATTGGTATACATCCTACGGCAACAGCAATCATGAATGGCATATCTAATATCAAGGCATTCCTAGAAACTTCCAATACTCCAGGGGCGACTACGATTGTCAGTCCCAGTGTTAGCATGATATTATATATATTGCTACCTAATACATTTGCAACTGCAATATCTGCATTTCCCTTGCTTGCAGCAGTTATGGATGTAGCAACTTCGGGAAGTGATGTTCCAATAGATACAATGGTCAATCCTATCACTAATTCCGACATTCCTAACAGTTGAGCGATGGTAACCGCACTACTTACCATCCAATTAGCTCCTAATGCAATTAAAGCCAAACCAGCTAGTAAAAAACCAAGATTTTTCACGTAAAACAAGGTACCGGTGGCCAATTCAACCTCTTCTTCATGCTCATAAAGGTCACTAATATCCACCTTATTTTTACGTATTTGGAGAAAAGTAAACACCGAGTAAGCTAGCAAACCCAATAATAAGACGATTCCGTCGGTAAGACTAAGTACTCCATCGAGAGCCAACAAGTAAAGTACTATACTCATTGCAATTACAATAGGTACATCTATTCGAACAATACGCAGTTTTATTTGCAAGGGTGTAATGAATCCGGTAATCCCTAAAATGAGCAAGATATTCGCAATGTTAGAACCGATTATATTACCCAAGACTAAATCGGCTGAATCATTCATTGCTGCTTTCAAACTAATGGCTAGTTCAGGTGCCCCGGTAGCAAAAGCTACTACTGTAAGTCCCATTACCATTGGTGAAACACCCCATTTTAAGCCAAATCGATCAACCGCCCTTAAAAAAAATTCAGCACCTACTATAAGACCGGCTAAACCTAAAATAAAAAACAATAGGGTCATAAATCATCAAATTGAGTAATTGAGATATAAAAAATATACGAGTTTTAAAAACTCGTTAGCTTGCAATAAATATTCCCTCGATCATGACATATAGTTATCAATTAACCTAAAAGGTAACATTAATTGCAATAACTAAGGATGTTTTATACAAAAAAAGCCCCTCCATTTGGAGAGGCTTTAAGTTTTTTTTCATTAGAATGCATATCGGGAAAACATTGTGTCGATTCCCAGACAGGTATCTTTATCTTAGGCAAGATTCCTGCTGGTTGTTTTACATCATGCCACCCATGCCTCCCATACCACCCATACCGCCCATATCTGGCATAGCAGGAGCGGATGCAGACTCATCTTTTGGCTTTTCGCTTACAACCGCTTCTGTGGTTAAGAGCAAACCAGCTACAGATGCTGCATTTTGAAGTGCTGTACGAGTCACTTTGGTTGGGTCAATAACCCCAGCTTTTATTAGGTCTTCGTACACAGCGGTGCGTGCATTGTATCCGTATGCACCTTTGCCATTAAGTACTTTTTGAACAACAATTGCACCTTCGACACCCGCGTTGTTAGAAATCGTACGGAGCGGCGCTTCTATTGCGCGGCGTACGATTTGAAATCCAACCGCTTGGTCATCATTCACTGCAGTTAACGCTTCCAAAGCCCCAGCTGTTCGCAGAAAAGCTACGCCACCGCCAGGAACAATACCTTCTTCCACAGCGGCACGAGTCGCGTGTAAAGCATCCTCAACACGAGCTTTTTTCTCTTTCATTTCCACTTCAGAAGCGGCACCAATGTAAAGTACTGCAACACCACCACTTAACTTAGCCAATCGCTCCTGTAATTTTTCGCGATCATAGTCAGAAGAAGTGGTTTCGATCTGAGATCGGATTTGATTCACACGTGCTTGTATGTCACCTTCTTTACCTGCGCCATCCACTAGCGTTGTGTTATCTTTATCAATACTGACTCGAGTAGCCTGTCCTAAGTAATCTAATGTAGCATTCTCTAATTTATATCCACGCTCCTCAGAAATCACAGTGCCGCCAGTTAAGATGGCAATGTCTTCTAGCATAGCTTTTCTTCTGTCACCAAAACCTGGAGCTTTTACCGCAGCGATCTTCAAACTACCACGTAGTTTGTTTACCACCAATGTAGCAAGAGCTTCACCCTCTACATCCTCGGCAATTATTAACAGTGGCTTTCCAGATTGCACTACTTTTTCCAAAATAGGAAGTAGATCTTTCATGTTCGAAATCTTCTTGTCGAAAATTAAGATGTAAGGATCTTCTAATTCAGTAGTCATTTTATCTGAATCAGTAACAAAATAGGGAGATAAATAACCACGATCGAACTGCATACCTTCTACAGTTTCTAAGTAGGTTTCGGTTCCTTTAGCTTCCTCAACTGTAATAACACCGTCTTTACCAACCTTTTCCATAGCATCGGCAATTAAGTTACCTATGAACTCATCATTGTTAGCAGAAATAGTTCCTACTTGAGCTATTTCATTACGGTCGTCGATATCACGAGAAAGTTTTTTTAAATCTGTTACAATAGCTTCAACAGCCTGGTCAATTCCTCGTTTAAGATCCATTGGGTTTGCACCGGCAGTTACGTTTTTTAAACCAGCAGTCACAATTGCTTGTGCAAGTACGGTAGCGGTAGTCGTTCCATCACCAGCATTGTCGCTGGTGCGAGAGGCAACTTCTTTTACCATTTGAGCGCCCATGTTTTCTAAAGCATCCTCAAGTTCTATTTCTT
>PCAT01000060.1 GCA_002730655.1 Balneola sp. | reverse complement strand
CAAGTTTACCTTCGTGAAGTAATTCATCGCCAAGCCCTACTAATATGGCTGGTACCATAGAAGTAGTATGGGCAGTATGTGGACTTCCGTCTTCTTTTACCATCTGGTCTGCATTTCCATGATCTGCTGTTATAAGGATTTTATAACCCATATCAGTGGCAGCAGTCACTACTTTTTGAAGTTCTGTATCTACTGCTTCAACCGCTTTTATAGCTGCTTGCATATTCCCAGTATGTCCAACCATGTCTGGATTTGCGAAGTTTAAAACGACTAAGTCATATTTATTTTTTTTTAGAGCCGATACTAATCTCTCTGCCACTTCAGCAATACTCATTTCGGGTTGCAAATCGTATGTTGCCACCTTGGGACTAGGTATGACTTTACGAACTTCTCCTTCATTAGGCTCTTCAATGCCGCCGTTGAAAAAGTATGTCACGTGAGGATATTTCTCAGTCTCTGCAATTCTAAACTGCTTTTTTCCATTTTTGGCTACCCATTCCCCTAGTGTATTTACTAAATCTTGAGGTGGATAAGCAACCGACACAAACTTAAAAGTTATATCATAAGAGGTAAAACAGGTGTAATGAAGGTTTGTAATGTGTGTGTCAAACTCATCAAATTCTTTCTCAGTGAAAGCTCGTGTTATTTCACGGGCTCTATCGCCTCTAATGTTGTAAAATATAACCGCATCATCTTGTTGTATTCGGCCATGATTACGTTTTCCTATACAGATAGGTTCAATAAATTCATCGGTAACACCTGCAGAATAGGATGCTTGGATTGCTTCTCTTGCATCTTCAAACAAATAGCCTTTACCAGCTGTTAATAAATCATATGCCTTTTTTACTCGTTTCCAACGATTATCTCTATCCATAGCAAAATATCGTCCAACTATACTCACAACCTTTCCTATACCAATTTGTTTTGCTCGCAGTTGAAACTCCTTAAGGTACGATAACCCAGCTTGAGGGGAGGTATCTCGTCCATCTGTAAATGCATGCACAAATACTTCTTTGAGTCCTTCTTTTTTAGCTAAGATCAGAATGGCATATAGGTGATTAATATGGGAATGGACGCCTCCGTCGGAAAATAAACCCATCACGTGAATGTATCCGCTTTTTTTTGCAGCTTGTATAGATTCTAAAAAAATAGGATTGGTGTAAAAACCACCCTCTCGAATATCTTTATTTATTCTTGTAAGAGCTTGCCAGACGATGCGTCCAGCTCCAATATTCAAGTGACCTACTTCTGAATTGCCGAATTGATTTTCTGGTAAGCCTACATCCTCCCCACTTGCTGATAGTCGAGTATTAGGCATATCACTAATAAGTGAATTGTAGTAAGGTATATTAGCCTGATCTATTGCACTAACTGTGGGATCTTTTGCTACACCAAAGCCGTCCAGGATTACTAGCATAACTTTGGATTTCAGCGTAGACATAAGGCTAGAGAGCGTTAATGTGGCGAGTAAGTTGTGCTTTTTTTCTAGCAGCGTTATTGGTATGAATTACACCTTTTACACTCATTTTATCTAGATAAGATACAGCTTCCTTATATGATGCAAGTGCTTCATCTTTGTTTGTTGATGTCATCACTTTTTTAATAAGTGTGCGCATTTTAGATCGTCTAGTACGATTATGCGCGTTACGCTTTACATTTTGTCTATCGCGTTTTATTGCTGATTTATTTTGGGCCATTCCTAATCCGGAGTTTAGACTTTTTTTATAAATAGAAAAATAAATTACGGCTTAGTTTTATTCTAATCAATAAAAGATTGAATAATTACTTATTTCGGCGTATTTTTACTGTTCTATAATGATAGTGGTAATAGATGGCCCCGCTGGATCGGGAAAAAGTTCTACTGCACGTGCAGTGGCTCACGAACTAAATATCCAATATTTAGATTCTGGAGCACTCTACCGCGCAGTAACCTATCTTTTTTTAGAAAGTGAGCAATCATTACCTAAGTTCTTTGAATCACTTTATTCTGTTCAGCTTACTTTTAAATTCGACAATGAATTTCATGTTTCTCTAAATGGTGAAGTAATAACCGAAGCTATTAGAGACCCCAAGATCTCATTGCATGTTAGTGGCATTGCTGCTATGACAAAGGTCAGAGAATTTATTAATGCTATAATGAAAAAGGCAGTCCAACACGGCCTATACATTGCTGATGGACGAGACTTAGGTACAGCGGTATTTCCAAACGCTAAATGTAAGTTTTTCATGACAGCTGATCTTGAAACCAGAGCTAAAAGAAGGCGTCAGGAACTTGACTCAAAAGGCATTCAAGTGAGTTACTCTGAGGTAGTTGCTGAAATCAAGCGGCGAGATCAAATCGACTCAACCCGAGAAGAAGACCCGTTGAAGCAAGCAGATGATGCAATTTTAGTGGATAGTTCAGCATTTAGTTTTGATGAGCAAGTCCAATACATCGTTAAAAAGATAAAAGAATCTATCATTTTAGAATAAATTATAACCTTATCCCAGAGTCGAAAGTCGACTTTGAGGTATGAATATTAACATACATTTCAATGTCAATAGACAACAAACAATCAGTTGATAAAACTGAAAAACCAACTCCTTCGGATGTAGTAAAAGTCAATAAAACTTCTGAGACCAAATCACAAGAAGAAACAAATGAGAATGTTGATGTAGTAACTGAAGCTATTAAAGATGATTCAGTTAAAGAGAAGAATCCACTCGCTGGTGAAACACAGACCATATTAGCTCATGTATTCAGTGGGGACGTGGAAGGTGAAGTATATACCTTAGATCAACTAAAAAAGCCATCAGATGAATACACCGAAGATGAGTACAACCAACTCATGGGTATGTATGAGAATACTCTCAATGAAATTGAAGAAAAAGAAATTGTAACAGGACGTATCATCTCTATCGACGACAAATATGTTGTAATTGATATTGGCTTTAAGTCCGAAGGTATTATTGCTGTTAACGAGTTCAATAACAAACAGCTCGAAAATATGGCGTCTGGTGATGAAGTAGATGTTTTTCTTGATCGTGTGGAAGATAAAGACGGTCAATTAATTTTATCCAGACGCAAAGCAGATATACTCCAAGCTTGGGAAAAAATCGAAGCTTCTCATGCGAGCGGCGAAGTAGTGGAAGGACTTATTAAGCGTCGTATTAAAGGAGGTATGGTTGTTGATCTATTCGGTATAGATGCTTTCCTTCCTGGTTCGCAAATAGATGTTCGTCCTGTACGAGATTTCGATGCATACGTTAACAAAACCATGGAATTTCAGGTTGTGAAACTAAATATGGTTGCCGAGAACGTTGTTGTTTCTCACCGTGCTTTAATTGAAAATGATTTAGAGGAGCAGCGTGAGCAAATTCTTGAATCGATTGAGTCTGGTCAGGTACTCGAAGGAGCTGTTAAAAATATTACCGATTTCGGTGTATTCATAGATTTAGGTGGTGTGGATGGTCTATTACATATTACAGATCTATCCTGGGGACGAGTAGATAATCCAAGTGAGATTGTTCAGTTAGACCAGCGTTTGAACGTAGCTGTTATCGACTTTGATGAGCGTAGCAAGCGTGTATCACTCGGATTAAAACAATTACAGCCTCATCCATGGGAAGAAATTCAATCCAAGTATCCTGAAGGTATGAAAGTGCAAGGACGCGTTGTTTCAATCGCAGATTATGGTGCTTTCATCGAATTGGAAAAAGGCGTTGAAGGCCTAATCCATATATCTGAAATGTCTTGGACGCAACACATCAAGCATCCATCTCAATTGGTAGAAAAGGATGACATTGTAGAATGTATTGTATTAAACATCAACGAAGACGAAAAGAAAATTTCTCTTGGTGTGAAACAATTGACAATAGATCCATGGGCGGACATTCTTGAGAGATTTCCTATGGAATCAAAACATCAAGGGACAGTCCGAAATTTAACTAATTTTGGGGTATTCGTTGAGTTAGAGCCAGGAATAGATGGTCTAATTCACGTGTCTGATCTCAGTTGGGAAGATAAAATTGAACATCCTAATGAAGTAGTTAAGAAAGATCAAGAGATTGAAGTGGTTATCTTAGGGGTTGATTTCGACAATCGTAGAATAACACTTGGGCATAAACAGATAATGCAAAATCCTTGGGAAATTTACGCTAAAGAATACACCCCAGGTGCTAAGGTGAAAGGATCCGTTGTTAAAGTGACTGACCGAGGTGCTTATGTTGCCTTGGAAAAAGGCGCGGAGGCATTTTTAAATATGACTAAATCGATTACTGCTGAATTCAAAGAGGGAGATAAGGTAGAAGCTTTCATATTCCGATTCGATGAACAAGGTAAAAAGATTGAGTTAAGCCAATTAGATGCTGACCAAAAGAAAACTAAGACTGCAAAGAAAAAAATCGATAAAAAAGTAGATGTGGAAACGGGAGCACCAACTCTTGGAGAAATTTCTGGTTTAGCAAAGCTCAAAGAAAAAATGGAAGTGGAAGAGCAAGCAGAAGAAGCTCAAAAAGCTAAGGGTAAAAAGTAGTTTTAGGTCAACTAGTTTTTGGTATTATTCTTTACTCAATACAGTATAGATATTAAAAATGCCATAATCGTGAAGCAGAGGGGTTTTTTATTTTTGGAATCTTAAAATATTCACCATCCCGATAATACCTTTTAGCTTATTTCTGAGGTTTCAACTAAGGTACCTGTATATTGTTCATTACTTTTTGAACTAGTTCCTCGGCGCCTAGTTCTTCTGCCTCTGCTTCAAAAGTAGGGATAAGGCGATGCCTAAATACATCTAATGATACTGTTCTGACATCTTCAGGAGTAACATAAGCCCTATGTTCCATAAAAGCCTGTGCTCTAGCTGCAAGATTTAAATTAATAGTTGCTCGTGGGGATGCTCCAAAGCTAATTAAATCTTCTAATTCAGCGATACCGTATTCCGCTGGTCTTCTTGTAGCAAATACTAGGTCCACAATGTACTTTTCAACTTTCTCATCCATATAAATTTCATTGATAACTTTTCTGGCTTCGAGAATTGTTACAGGATCTACTACTTTATTAAGTCTTGGTTTGGTTCCCGTCTTTGCCATTCGACGCATTATTTCTAGTTCTTCAGATGGGCTTGGGTAGTCTACTTTTAATTTGAGCATGAAACGATCTACCTGAGCTTCTGGTAGAGGATAGGTGCCTTCTTGTTCTACTGGGTTTTGAGTGGCCAATACCAAAAAGGGTTCTTCTAATTTAAAACTCTCCTCACCTATTGTAACTTGTTTTTCTTGCATCGCCTCTAACAATGCGCTTTGAACTTTTGCTGGTGAGCGATTAATCTCATCAGCTAGAATAATATTAGCAAAAATGGGCCCTTTTTTAACGAAAAAATCGCCTTTTTTCTGATTGTATATGAGTGTCCCTATAAGATCAGCTGGAAGTAAATCTGGGGTAAACTGTATTCTTTGAAAGTCAGTGTCTATTACGGTAGCTAAAGAGGATATAGTCAGAGTTTTGGCTAGTCCTGGCACTCCCTCAAGAAGCACATGCCCGTTTGTTAAGAGTCCGATCATTAACCGGTCTATCATGTACTTTTGTCCAATTACAACTTTATCTAGTTCTGTACGTACGTCGTCGATAAATGATGAACTTTGTTGAATTTTCTCACTTAAAGCTGTCATATCTACTGCATATTCACTCATTCGAAATTCTCTTTTAGGTTTTTTTAGTTAAAGTATAATTTTACACACTTTTAATTTAAAATGTAGTTCAGTTCAACAAATTCCTTTGAAATTGAAATATAAATGTTCTAAAGTAAGTAATCTAAATTTCAAATTTCAGTTACTTCTACCCTTTTCAATGGTTTACAATTATAATAGAACCATTTAACTTGGTGTGATGGGGGTAGAGTAGGCATGTATCACTTAGATTCTACATTCTAAATTGAGATATAGGCTAATATATGTCGATGTTATACAGTATATCAAAATTGATTTTGACTTAATTAAGGGTTCATATAGTTTTGATTAATTCATTAATATTTAAGGAGTGTTTATTATGAATAAACTTAGAAGAAATGATTATGCTAAACTAATTGAACAATATGGTAAGAGAAACGGAAGGCAAGGATACGATTATATAATTCATTTAAAATTTAATGAGGATTATAGAAAAAGTCTTATACCTAGAGGCAATTTAAAAGAATGGTATGTGAATGTAAGTAAGAATACGAACATTGATGGCATTATAAATTTTGACAAAGATAAGGAAGGATATGTGTACTTACACGGTGTAGTGATGTGTAGTTTAAATACTAACGAATTTCGAAAGTTAATTGAAAAAACATGGAGTGGATTTGGTGAATTTAAGTTTGATATTTTTAATGAATATAGTGGGATAGAACACTATATGAGTAAATTCGTAAATAATGAAATAATACAATATGATATATTAGTCAATCTTACATAATTCTAAATGGATTTGAAGTGGTTAGAGTCATTTATAATTGGAAAGTAAGAATAGAAAGAAACAGTAAACGTTTTATAAAAGTGAAAAGGGATGGAGTCACTTCAAAAAGTTGGAGATTCATTGATGTTGAAGGAGTTAAAACCTTACATTTGATTTGACCAAAGTGTCAGAATTTATTAGACACAAATGCTCTGTATTTAAAAACATAAGCAATGAATTTAATAGAAGCATTTATTTTAGGAGTTTTACAAGGTATTACCGAATTTTTGCCTATAAGTAGTTCAGGTCACCTAGCACTTGGTAAAATACTATTGGGTTCGGAAGTCGAATCAGGGATTACCTATGAAGTGGTAGTACATTTCGGCACCCTTGTAAGCATTATCTATTACTATCGTACTGAGTTAGAGCGTTTACTTGCAAGTGGACTTCGTTTTTTATTGAATCCAGTCAAGGAAAAAGCAAACAAGGATATACATTTTCTCGGGATGATTCTTATTAGCATGATTCCCGCATTTATTGTGGGTTTTACACTTAGGGATAAGGTTGAGGCTATATTTTCAAATCCACTCTTGGTGAGTATTATGCTATTGGTGACAGGTGGTTTGTTATTTTCGACTAAATTTGTACAAAATAGAACACAAGAGTCTGATATCTCTAATGAACCTTCTCAAAATAGTACAACTTCTATTGGAATAGCAAAAAGTTTTGTTATAGGATTTGCTCAGGCATGTGCAATGATACCTGGAATCAGCCGCTCGGGCGCAACCATAACAATTGCACTGTGGTTAGGGGTAGACAGAAAAACGGCAGCTAATTTTTCTTTTATTATGGTTATACCTGTAATCGGGGGAGCGATGCTCTTACAAGTGTTAGATTTGATAGAGCTTGGGATACAGGGGGATGCGTTGCAAGTATTGATTATAGGCTTCCTAAGCTCATTAATATCGGGGTATTTTGCTCTAAAATACCTTATTATCGTATTGAAAAAGAGTGGATTTTACCTCTTTTCTTTCTACTGCTGGGCGGTAGGTTTAGTGGGTATTTGGCTGTTTCTGTAAACCTATTTTAATTGTCAATTGGCATTAATTTTAGCTTAAAAAAGTATACCAGTAGAGAAAAATATGCCATAGCCTTCCTCAGAAAGTCCAAGATCGACCCGTAAAATAAAATCAGGTGAAAATAGTGTCACAAGTCCGCCTAATCCAGCAGTATATTTTAGATTATCAGACCAATCACCGCTTAGCATTGTTCGTTCATTGGTAAATGATCCTGCATCTAGGAATAGGGTACCACCAATTTTGACACCATAGCTATCTAGATTAAGTAGCCATGTCCTCAATTCGGTATTGGTAGCCCAAAATTGAGGCACTAAAAATCTATTATCTAGATAGCCCCTCAGGTACTCTTCTCCACCTAGTGAAGGAAAACTCCAGTAAGGTGTTTTCGAGTTAGAATTGCTCCATTGGTAACTTATCCTTTGTGCAAAAACGATTGGAATAATGAGTTTGAAATCATGGTAAAACCTAGTATCACTTAGAAATACAGATTGAGTAAAATCACTAAGTATCGGTTTCAAACTTCCTTTAATTTGTTGTTTTGAGTACCAACCTTGATTAGGATAAAATTCACTATTACGAGTGTCTATTAACCCACCTATTCCTAACCAAAATCCATGGGCGCCTTTGTACCCGCTGGGCTGTTGTAGCATGATTAGCTTATCGGAATCATTGCTCCAAGGAGTTTTATAATAAAAATCAGCACTTAGAAATCCAGATAAGGTATTGATTAAGGATTCATTTTTTAGAGGTAGTTTTTTCGCGCTCATTCTATATTCAAGATTGATCTTCATAGTAAATGAATGGTATTCGAAACGTCTTGAATTATTGTTTAGATTGAGGTGCGTGTTGGTGTAAACTCCATAATACTGATCCTCGAGAAAACGATTTAACACCAGATTCAAAATTAGTCTATCGGCACAATTGAAGCTGCAAAACTGATCCAAGAAAAAATCAAAACCTGCTAAACCTTTTGTAGATGCTAATGCAGTTAATGCGATATTTTGCTTGAATGGTTGTTTTTTTCCGTATGACAACTTACTCCAAATTAAACCTCCTACTATACCCACTTCTGTACTATAAGACAGAGCAGGAATAAGGCCAGTAACTGTTGAATCTACTAGGATTGAATCCGTTTCTAATGAAAATATATTGGCCGGCCATGTGATATGGTTAAAATGGGCAGCCAAACGACCAAAATTAGCATGTTGAGTAATTTTGTTAACTACCGTAAATGTGGCAAAAACAGGTATGAGGTTAGACCAAAAAAATATTAAAAGTAAAGCTAGCAAAAGTTTGCGTGAACTTAAGCAAGCTTTGAACCTATATTGATTATAACCAATAGTATCCAGATACGTTCTCTGGAACAACATTTTGGTAGATTTAAATAAAAATAAAGGTAACAAGTAAATAAATTGGGAGTAGTATCATAGAAGCCCAGACTAAGTATCCACCAAAGCTAGGCATGTCTACTCCATTTTGTTCTGCAATGGACTTAACCATAAAATTTGGAGCATTACCAATATAACTCAAAGCCCCAAAGAATACTGCACCAGATGAAATAGCGATAAGTGTTTGACTCATTTCATTCATGAGAATTTGAGCAT
>PCAT01000059.1 GCA_002730655.1 Balneola sp. | reverse complement strand
TCAATCATACCTGTAACAGTTCCCGTAAAGCCCAACAGAGGAGCTACCCCAGCTATAGTGGCAAGCCAATTCATTTTCTTTTCCAAAAAGAATATTTCTTTCTTGCCAGCATTATCAATCGCATCTTCTATGTCGCGTATCGGCCGGCCCAATCGCTTAATACCCGCTTTAATAATTCGAGCTAAAGGCTTATCAAAATTATCACAGTACTGCATCGCTTGATCCAGTTTTCCAGATTTAAGCATTGATTCAATAGCTGCCAAAAAAGCGTGTGTATCTGTTTTGGTTCTTCCAAGGGCACTCAAGCGTTCGGCAATTACGTAAACAGCCAAAAAGAACAGGATAAAAATTGGAATCATTAGTACCCCACCTTCAACCATTAGATCAAAAAAGCTGATATTCTCTGATTTCATCATACTGTTCAATGAGTCCACCATTGAACTATCTTGCATTTGTAAGGCGAAAGTTATAGTTAATAAATTTGCAAATAAAGTCATAGGTAACGCCATTAGATTTTGGTAATAAAGTAATCCTCAATAAGTTCTTTGGAAAGTTTCTTAGCCTCTTCAAGGGCCTGTTCCACCGTTGCGAACTGCCCTATACTGACACGCCACATTAATCCGAGGCGAATCGAATTTACGGGTGAAAGTAAACTTCGGTATCCAGCAGTACGATATTGTTCATATTTTTCAATTGCACTTTGACGATTTGAAAGCGAAAAAAGCACCAAAGTGTAACCATCATTAGCCCGAGTATCAACTTCTCCCATTAGTCCGTATCTCGGCTGAGCTGCTGGAATTTCTATGGAATTTTTTATCATAATTGGTGCGCTCACTACCGAGCCGACATTCATTTCTGAATTAGTTTTTTCATTTATAACCATAGAATTCGAGTCATTTACTTTTGTGTCATTATTTATACCATCTACAACAACAGAGCCTTGCTGCTCTTTTTGAACCGAACTGGTATCACCCACCAATATAGCAGGTTTATCTAGTATAGGTTTCAGATAAAATTGCCATCCTAAAATCATGGCAGAAATGAAAACAACTCCCATACCTATATATATGAGAGTGCGATTGGGAAGTTTTATTTTCTTGGAGTTTTGTAAAGAGTCTGTCCGTTTAGTAATTCGAGCTTTGGCTTTTTCATCTAGTTCAGGTTGTGAATCGAATTTATACCCGTCGTTTGGCTCTGCAGCTTCTTCAACAACCTCATTATCCTGATCTATTTCGGATTCTTGATTAACATCAGGGGTTTGATCGACCTCGACCTCATGCTCTTCATCAAGCTTATTATTTGACTTGGGTATTTCCTCAGGCTCAGGTTCTTCATCAAAATCCTGTTCTATTTCTTCATGAGGCTCTATCTCCTCGATGGGCTGGGCTTGTTTATCAAATTCAAGTTCTTCTTCGAGTGCTGATTCTTGCTCTTTCTCAAATATGTTGTCGACTTCAGGCTCATCAACAACCACAACTTCTTCATTTACCGGGTTTTCATCAGCTAAAGGTTCAGTCTCAACAGGCTCATCAGGGTCAGATTCTTCCTGTATAGCCACGTTAAAATCATCTGATACAACAATAGCCTGCATACCTACATACTTGAAATTAATTTCGATAGCGAAGGAGGGATCTAACTCAAAAATAATCCCGTAGGTATCCTTTTTTAATACTCCGAGACCGGTCAGTTGTGCTTTATTGGTTTTGTTTAACTCATTGCTTATATGAAAAGAAAATTCATTTAATAATTTCTGCGACTCCTCCTCAGATATAGATAACTCTTGCGCAGCATATTGTATGAAATCTAATTGCTTCATCCGATTTCCCCTAATTCATCAGCACTGAAGTGTATGGTGTCATTAGGAGGATGAGCAACCGTTCTCCCTTTTTCATCTCGCGAAAAGTGCTGCGACTCATGGATCCGAGTGAACGTCCCTATTCCTTCTAAATGAACTGATTCACCTGCTAATAATTGCTCTTTAATGAGCGCTGAAATTTTTTCTATCTGTTTTTGATCCATCATGGCTAATCCTAAAACTCAAAGCTTATACCACCATACAGATGAAATGGTGCTTCCTGAAACCCCTGCCACCACTCGTAACGCTGTGAAAGAATATTGTTTAACCTTAAGTATACACCTAGGTGTTCATTAAATGAGTATCGTAACTTAGAATGTACTAAAATAAAGCCATCAACTTGCCGAGATCTGATTGTTCTTCTAGGTCCTACTATCATCGTACTTGCTCCAAGAAGTAACTTGGGAGTGATTGTATAACTTAGACTACCTTCAACTCTGATTTTTTCTTCATAAGGTATGTCTTCATTAGAAGCTAATCGTGGATTTCTGAGGCTTATTTCTGTCACACCCTGAAGATCTCCATCTAACCATTCAATCGTACTCCCAAAATATAACTTTGTCACTTTGGCATCGGCATAATTTAAATTATAAAATAATTTCTGCGTATTTGCGGTTGGATTATCCGGATTTATAGCTTCTAACTGTTCTACCTGAGCATAACCAAGACGGTTAATTTGCTCCCATTGAAATCCAGAATATATTCTACTATTTTGCATAAAATTCCAAAATACTTCAGCTGATACACCTAATTGGTAAGAATGTTGTAACCGGGTAGATGGTGTTAAAAACCGGTTATATCCTTGCCATTCCATTAGAGAAGGATTCTTCAATTTACCCGACAACCTCGCAAACCCACCTAACTGATCATTGTAATTGTAACTGATAGTCACATCAGGTTCTAGGTAGAAACCTCTATTGATCGTATCATCTGCATATGCCAATGAAGTCTCAAGATCTACTGCCCAGGTGTAATCAATCAATAGAGAGTATCCACCCCCAGCCCTAATAAGGTACAGCAAATTTTCGCTTCCATCTGCTTTATTCGACTGTACATCTACACTCGATTGTAGGCTCCAGTATTCACGAACTTGTTGGCCCGGCCAGCTTCTATTTAGTTCTGCCACTATAAATGAAGATGATCCTTTATCCTGAATGGCTGAAACAACCGAATTCAATTCGCTCTCAAAGAGGCCTAACTGAATAGCGTAAATATTTTTATTGAAGGAATTTTTATGCTCATCTAGGCGAGCAGACCAAATTATACCTTGATTGATTTTCTTTGGAACTCCCCCTAACAAGTTTTGCATCTCTTCACTGAGAACATACATTCGATTGAAGTCATTATTTAGGTTTAATTGACTTGTTAAGATTTTGCTTTCCGATAGTTTTTTCGAATAATCTATATTAACCCCAAAATTTCTATATCCGCTGGCATCATATAAGTGACCCGATGATGACTCAAGGGTGGTGCCTACTCCTAGTAAACCATCTTCAGTAAGCGAATAATAGTTTACTCTAAGCTCGGGACTTACAAACCATCCCATTCCAAGTTGGCTGGTCACTTTTGGGCGCCGTGGAGTTACCCAAACTATTTTATCCGGTTCTTGAGGTCTATCTAAAGCAGTAACGGATATTCCCGAAACAGCCGCTTCGCGTGACTCCAAGAACGGCATTCGATTTGGATCAATTTGAAATACTCTGGGTCTCGGACTAAAACCTAAAATTGGTTGGCGCCTTAATCCAGGAAAATTTGCTTTGAATTCACTTCTAATTTCAATGTCTTGTGGATTAATTTCCGGTAGCAATGTATTCTGCACTCCTTGTGCAAGTATATCGGCACTCATTAACCAGATAAGCAGAGCTATTGCAGGCCCATAAAAAGTGGGGGCGGTACTGGATAGTGTTAACCCGGTCATTTCTATTTGTACTGATTGTGAAACAATTGAACTCTGATTCATAGTACTAAAGGTACACTTTTTAGACATTGGAGGCAGTAGACTCACGCTGTAACAAAAGAAACTTATCCATCGCTAAGGCAGCAGGGGCAATAAGTATAACCATAGCCATGGTTGCAGCATGTGTAATAGTAGCAAAAGCTAAGCCTGTAGGCTCTGGAATTGTATACAAAATGCCCAAACTATAGCTAATAAAATAATGATAACTTCCTATACCGCCTGGGCTTGGAATGGATAATGCTATCGCTGAGGCCATTGTTAAAATAGCGGCATCTGCCCAACCTAGGTCAAATCGCAAGGGTAGATCAAACATCCAAAGCGGGATATACATCATGGCAATATATCCAATCCAGATAATAACGGTATACCCCACAAACAAAAGAGGTTGTTGTAATTTTTTTATACTCAATAAGCCTTCTACAAAGTGAGCTATTATTTCTTTTGTTTTGAATAACCATATAGATTTATAGCTTGTATTATTCAGTCTTTTAAAGATAACCCATCCCAAAAAAATTAGCCCTATTCCAAGCAATATTAATGGCCACATATTTAAAAAAAGAGCTGAATATACTTGACTATTGGCCAAGTCTATTCCAAATAGTCGGCTTAATGTATCTACATCAGATAACAAAAAATAGGCCACTAATCCCATGATAATAAACATGGAAATAACATCAATTAAGCGCTCAATAACTATGGTTCCTACAAGCTTAGAATTGCTTTCTCCTAGCTGCTTAGCAACATACATAGGGCGAGATATTTCACCTAATCTAGGAAAGGGTATATTAATTAGATACCCAAACATTACCCCTGCAAAAAGGGTAGTCCGATGAGCATGAAGTGTAGTCTCCCCTAGTAAAAGCCTCCAACGCTCTGCTCGAATATAGTGGGAAAAAGTTAGTGCCATACTGAAGGGGATTAACCATGACCAACTGATGTCTTTGGTTGCTTTTCTAAGTTCTTCAAAAGACACGTCTGAAAAAGATAGCCACAAGAAAAAAGCCGCAAAAATAATACCAACAATGTATTTTACAGACTTATTCATAGCGCATATCAATTATTTCGGCACTTTTCGGGATAATTAGTTCAAATAAATTATTGCTGGAAGTGAGGTACTTAACTTCAGAAAAACTAGTTCGCATTCGATTAGCTCCCATATCTAAGGCTGAAAAATCAACTGGCTTAAGATCAGAATCGATACGGATACTCATCTGCTCAAAGGTGCTGAAAGAATCTGAGCTTTGAAGATTGAATTCCTGAGTATTGTGCCAGCTCTTAGTATTTACCACTTGATAGGTATTTCCTAGCCCTCCAATAATTTTTGATGGGGCAAAATCATCAAGTTCCGAATCATACTCACTGATAATAACCCTATTTCTACCACGATCAAGCACCTTGGATAGGTCTCCATTTATCACAATGATCTGTCCGACTGTCTCTATTCTATATTGTTGCCATCCTATCCATATACTGCCTTCATTACTTGATGTTTCCTGAGTATACGCGTCGATAAACTCATAATTAAATTGAGCCGATAAAATTGCTCCGTTCCGTAATTCATCTTGGATTAAATTAAGATAATTTACCTGAGCAAGGAGAGGGGCTCCTAGAAGAAGCGCCACGATTAGGCTTAACCAACACCTTATCGGTCGACTAAAATAACCCAATAATGATCGTTTAAAGATCATTGAGCCCATCCAATATTTCTTGGAGCTCTTCCTCGGTTTCCACTAAAACATCTCGAGCTGTACTACCTTGATAAGGCCCAACAACACCCGCATTAAAAAGTTGATCGATTATTCGTCCAGCCCGGTTATACCCTATTTTTAGCTTGCGTTGGAGCAGCGAAACCGACCCTTGTTGGTGTAAAATGACTACTTTTGCAGCCGTTTCGAACATATCATCAATATCTTCTAATGGATCAGGGACTCCACCAGAGCTTTCATCATGCACGATTGGAAGATAAAATGGCTCTTTGTATCCAGCTTGCGAGCCAACAAAACCATTTATTCTCTCAACTTCTTCTGTTGATACAAAAGCATTTTGTATGCGAGTCATACCTGCACCATTGGTAAATAACATATCACCCATCCCTACTAATTGATCCGCACCCCCAACATCTAGTATAGTTCTAGAATCTACCTTTGATGCAACCTGATAAGCCAAACGAGCTGGGAAATTTGCTTTAATAGTCCCTGTAATTACGTTTACCGACGGTCGTTGCGTAGCCACTACAAGATGAATTCCCACAGCACGCGCTAATTGAGCAATTCGCGCAATAGGTTCTTCAATTTGCTTCCCTGCGGTCATCATTAAGTCAGCAAGTTCATCGATTATAACTACAATATAAGGTAAGTGTCGATGCCCTAATTCTGCCTCGAGCCCTTCCTCTTTAAACTTCTTATTATATGCTTTTATATCCCGAACCATAGCCATTTTTAGCAAATCATAACGTTCATCCATTTCCTTGGTAACACTATTCAACGTTTCAAGCGCCTTAGAAGTATCCGTTATTATGGGCTCATCGGAATCCGGTAACATAGCCAAAAAGTGATTCTGGATATTTCTATAAAGAGATAATTCGATCTTCTTCGGATCAATCATGACAAACTTTAAATTATCTGGATGACATTTGTATAACAAACAAGTAATAATAGTATTAATACCTACTGACTTACCTGAACCCGTAGCACCTGCAACCAACAAATGAGGCATTTTAGCTAGATCCATCATAAAAACCTCATTTTCAATGGTCTTCCCAAAGGCAACGGGCAAGGCCATATCGGTCTCTACAAATTTTCGCGTTTTAATCACTTGCTTAATGTAAACCGTCTCACGGGTGTTATTAGGAACCTCAATTCCCACCGCAGATTTACCTGGAATGGGGGCTAAAATCCTAAGTCCTTTAGCCGCAGTTGCCATTTTTAGATCATTAGCATAACTCTCAATCTTACTAATCTTTACATCTGGGGCAGGCTGTAGTTCATACAAAGTCACCGTTGGTCCAACAATCGCATTTATGCCTAAAATATCAATTCTATGCTGACTCAGTTTCTCCATGATAATACGCTTATTCTCCTGAATTTCCTGCAAATCAACTTCATTCCCCTCATTTGGTGGGGTGTTTAGCAGATCAACAGTTGGAAATTGATACCGTATAACCGGCGCTTCCTTAGCTTTTTCTCTATTCTGACGATCTAACTCTTTATCATCGGCTTGTTCCTCCTCTTCCCCCACAAAAACCGAAACTTCAACTTCATCTATCCCTGGGGTTGCCTGCAGACTCTTATTTTCGTCACTTTTTACCAATTCTGCTCTGGGGCGCAAGTCCACTTTTGAGGCCTCTGCGCGCTGCTGTTCCAATCGCTTTTCGTCTTCAACCTTTGATCGCTCAATAATTTCATCAATATCAACCTGCTCTTTTTTGTCATTGCTACTATCCAACTCAGCTTTTTTATCTGCAATACGCTTTAGTCGTTTTTCTATTTTTTGCTGTTTTAAAGCTTCCCTTTCAATTTTTTTATTCTTCCGTTTATCTTTAAAATCATTCCACCAATATTTAAAGTTGTCTATAGTTTTTTGCAAATCACGGTCAACAAATAACAATACATTCATACTCAACAACACCAATAAAATAAATAATGAGGCAATGCCAGTTATATTTTGCAGAATACCAGAGAGTTGGAGCCCCGCTGAACCGCTCCAATCTGCTTGCTGGGGAAATTCCCAATTAGAGTGGGTCCAACCTAAGAATGTCGAAATCAATACCATAGCCCATAAACTAAGTGCTATGGTCTGGTATTTATCTTGCAACGAGCGCTGTCTAAAAACATGCCACCCGATGTAAACTAGAAGAAGAGAAAAAATAATGCTTGGATATCCAAAAGTGTAATACACAAGGAGATTGGATAAAAATGCGCCCAAGGGACCTAACCAATTCTGTATCATCCGAGCAGAAGCGTCAGGCTTATAAATATCGGTGACTGTTAAGGTCTGCAGATACTGATAATCTTCAGGAGTATATGAAAGAATACACAACCCAATCAATACTGCAATAGCAATTAGTGAAATCCCAATAATTTCAACTTTTCTGGCACTAGAGTTACGGCCACCACTTACTGAATTATTATTGGTTTTTTTTGCCATTCGTCTACTTAATCATGGTTTATTATAATGATTCCATCTTTCATTACGGGTAAGACATCATGAGTATTCGATTTTGAACAAAAACTTATATCATCCTCCGAGACCAAATCTTTTAATCGATTCGCATGATCACTATGAAAAATAGTATCCACTACCGAGTCTCCATATTGCTGAAAAAGTGCAAAGGAGATTTTGGCTCCATCTTTTAATATTTGGGATTGGTTACCCGCCCCTAATGCATCCAGGATTGTGCCTGCACATAAGGTATCCTCTAGTGACTGTTTTCCTCTCCAGCCAGAGCAAATAAGCACCACCTCATCAGTACATTGTTGAATCATGCGGACTATAGAACTCATATTTAAGAATGTACCAATATAAATTTGCTTGGCCAAAGTAGCTTTTTTTATGGCTTTGGTCCCATTAGTCGTATTAAAGATTAAGGTTTTTCCTTGTACCAGATCAGCAGTATACTCTAAAGGAGAATTTCCTAAGTGGTAGCCATTTATCTTGATACCATCTTGCTCTCCACACAGTAAGAAATCTCCTACTTCCATAGTTTGTGCAATTCGAGCTGCTGCTGATAAGTCTTCTACTGGAATCACTTTACTCGCCCCATTATGAAGCGCTTGAATCATAGAAGAACTCGCTCTAAGTACGTCAATTATAACTACCGTTTTACCACGAACATCCTCTTCTTGGAATCCTTGTACTGAAAAATACACATCTATTTTCGCTAAATCTGACATACATTCATACCTTTATACCCTATACAAAAGGGAGAGAAGTTAACGTAATTGGAACTTCTTTATTTCTTATTTGAATAACTATAGGTTCATTTGATGCCAAAGCATTGGTTTGTACATAAGCCATGCCTATACCTTTTTCTAATGAAATTGACATTCCACCGCTGGTAACCTTACCAATAATATTGGATTGGGCGTCTAACAATTCATAATCTTTACGTGGTATGGCTTTTTCTTGATCGACGACAAAACCAATTAATCTTTTTTCTATCCCCTTTTCTTTTATTTCAACGAGTGCCTGCGAGCCAATAAATAGCCCTTTTGAAAACTTAAGAATCCATCCTAAACGAGCCTGAAGTGGGTGGGTTTCTTCCGTAATTTCGTTCCCATATAATGCATAGCCTTTCTCTAAACGAAGGGTATCTCTAGCCCCTAAACCACACAGTTCTAAACCGTATGCCGCACCCTTTGCAACAAGCGCCTCAAACACCTTTCCTACGTCATATTTTGCACTATTAAAGTAAAGCTCAAATCCCTTTTCACCCGTATATCCGGTGGCACTAATCAAACAAGGCACCTCACTCACCTGGCCATGTTCAAATGCATAAAACGGTATTTGCTGAACATCGGTATCAGTAAGCTTCGATAAAAGTTCAGCTGATTTGGGTCCTTGCAGCGCAAGTAGCACATAGTCATCAGATGCATTCTCCAACTCTGCGCCCATAGTATTTTGAGAGAGCAACCAATCCCAATCCTTATCAATATTGGCTCCATTAACTACCATCATATATTCTTCGGAAGCCAATCGGTAAATAATCAAATCATCTACTATACCTCCATCTTCATAACACATACAGCTATACTGCGCCTTTCCAACAGTTAAGATTGATACATCATTAACTGTAACCCACTGGAGTAGCTCCAACGCCCTAGGACCTCGCACCAAAAACTCACCCATATGTGATACATCAAAAAGACCTACATTTCCTCGTACAGCACGATGCTCTACTTTTATTCCATGATATTGAATAGGCATTTCAAATCCGGCAAAAGGAACCATTTTAGCTCCTTCTTTAAGATGTTGAGCAAAAAAAGGTGTTCGTTTTAAGCGTTCAGACATAAAATATGATTTGACAGTGAATGATGGAGTCTTTTATATAGTTTTTTATGAGCTAAATGAACGGGACAAATTTAGTGATTTTTTATATAAGGTATGTGTTTAGCTTAGAATGATATAACCGAATATTAGGTTAACAACATAAAAAATTATATCACGATTACAATTGAAGAATATATCTATTCTATGAAACATCTAAATATAAACCACCTAGCTCAACTACCTAACCGAAAAAGAGCCCATCTCGTAAATAGCGTTGTTGGATATAAATCCGTCCACCTCAT
>PCAT01000058.1 GCA_002730655.1 Balneola sp. | reverse complement strand
TTTTTTGATGGATTTCAGCATCTAAGCGTTCTCCAAAATATTCTTCTGGAATACCTATTCGTATATTTTTATTGGGATTATCGACGGCATTTATATAATCAGCAACGGGATTTGCAACCGATGTCATATCATTTTTGTCATGGCCAGCTATACTACCTAAAATTAGTGCAGCATCTTCCACTGAATTCGTCAACGGTCCAATAGAATCAAAGGATGATGCATAGGCAATCAGTCCATATCTTGAAACTCTGCCATAGGACGGTTTAAGCCCTACTACACCGCAATAAGCAGCTGGTTGCCGTATGGACCCACCTGTATCAGATCCAAGGCTAGCTTGTACAAAATGTGCCGCAACAGCCGCCGCACTACCGCCAGAAGAACCACCTGTTACATAATCAGTATTATGAGGGTTTCTTGTAGTTCCGTGGATTGAGTATTCATTAGTAGAACCCATAGCAAACTCATCCATATTATGTCTTGCCAAAAATAGGGCATCATCATTGTACATTCGATCAATGACAGTGGCATTATACACACTTTTAAAATTACGGAGCATATTGGATGCACAGGTTGCTGGTTTTCCAGCTTCACAAATAGCTTCTTTAATCCCGATTATTGCACCTGCTAGTGGTCCTGATTTGCCCTCTTTAATTTTTGCTTCAATATGATCTGCCCTCTCATAGACGTTTTCATAATCGAGGTGCGTAACCGCGTTAATATTAGAATTTCTTTCTTCAATAGTACTTAAATGTTCGGCTACCAAATCTCGTAGCCGAACTTCTCCTTTGGCGATACGTTTTTGAACGGATCGTATAGTTTCTTTAGACAAAATAATGCATTTTTATTTTGCTGATTCTTTTTCTTCGTTTTTCACTGTCTCTTCAATATCGCGGGAAGTTTCATCAATTTCCTTTCTTATATCGCGAGAGGCTTTTCTAAACTCTTGTATTCCCTGCCCTAAACCTTTAGCTAATTCTGGTATCCTCTTAGCTCCAAAGAAAACTAAAATGAAGAGGGCAATGATAATAATTTCAGTTGGTCCTAATGAATTAAACATAAAAAGGTGTATTGGTTAATTCGATAATGTATCTTTGCTAAGATAGCAATATTTTTGGCACGAATTGAGTATAAAAAAAATTCTGGGAAAGACTTGAATTTTTAACTACTCTCTCTTTTAATATATAATTAATCTTAACGTACGTAAAAAATTATGATTTGGACCGTTGAATTAGCCGCCGCTCTAGACGAGGCTCCCTTTCCAGCAACTCGCGAAGAGCTAATAGAATGGGCAGAGAGAAATGGCTTGCCTAATCAAGTTATTGTAAACTTGGAAGAACTTGAGGAAATTGATGAAGGCGAAGAAATCATTTACGAAGGAATAGAAGATATTTGGCCAGATTACATTAGAAAAGAAGACTTTTTTCACAACGAGGAAGACGAAGGATTTGACTATGATGATGTATAATTATATCAACTAGTAAAATTATCTGAAATATCGATTAATTGATTTTCAACACATTACTCTACCTGACTTATCAACTTCCTTATTTAAATATATATCACTAGGTCGCTTAACTAATAACTTTGGCTCATTTTCAGTAGTATCGACTATCAAACCCATAAACCTTAGTTTCTTTCCTATGAAAGTGTGGTCGAAAAGAGGTTTAACTGCCTAATTTTCTTTACATTTAAAGCATATTAAAAAGCCTATTGATCGCATATTTTTTACGCTATTGAGAACAAAGTTTATCCTTTTAGTCTTTAGTTTGTTTGTCAGCTATGGCACTTCTATTATTAGTGCCCAGGAAATGAATCAAACAGGACAAGATCCCGAGGTTGATGTTAGCGCAAAAGACCTAATTAGGAAAGTTCGTTTCAGTGGCAACTCTAATATAAAAGATAGGATTTTAGAGGGACTCGTTAAAACTCGAACAAACAGAGAGTTTCTTGGCATTCCCCGCTTCACACCATGGCTATACATTCATAACCTTAGTAATGGTCGCATAGGCGAGGATCCTACCATTCTTGATCGATCTATAGTGAGGAATGATCTAGAAAGAATTCGACTATATTATGAGTCACTAGGTTACCGAGATGTTCAGGTCGATACCACTATTGTTAACTTGAGAGAAAGTAAGGTTGAAGTGTCGTACATTGTTAAAGAAGGTACTCAATACTTCATCGAATCAGTCGGATACACTGGATTACCATCCAGTTTAACCAAAGAAACTATAACACACTTTTACTCTCAAAGCTCACTTACCAAGACAGCGATCAATGACTCAACATTCCAGTCATTTAAAGCCTACAATGCTACAGAACTAAGGCAAGAACAAGAACGGATTTTATCTTTTTTAAAAAATAACGGCTTTGCGTCCGCTAGTCGTGATTCTGTCATTGCGTTTGTTCAGCCTGGAGAACAAACGCATGGTCTTAAAGTACTTTTTTATGTTGCAGCAGGACGCCTATTTCATTTTGGTGATGTCAATATTGTTTACAGAAATGCTCAAGATCCAAGCTATAAAATGCGAGACTTCCGCTACAAAATTAACAAGGACCAAGTGCCCACTAAGCTACTGAAGTCCGAAGATACATCTAGTGTCTCACAACAAAATATACTCTCCTCTATCAACCTCACGAAATCGGAAAATCTACTTACAAAAAATAAGGTTATAGTAGATCAAATAGCAATTACTCCTGGAGGAGTATATACTGAAATAGATTATCTTCAGAGTATTAGGGAATTACAGAATCTTGGTATGCTAACCATAAAACGTTTTGGTTTATCAGAATTTGGAATAAACCCTGATTTTAATACCGATACTATTCCTGTTTACATAGAGTTAGAGAGTATTACTCCTCATCGCATTACTACTGAACTTTTCGGGATGAAGAGATACGGATTCGGAACAGGTTTTGGAATTGATTACAACAATATAAATGTCAATGGTTTAGCAGAAAGAATCAACATAAGTATAAATTCAAGTTTTGAATTTGTGAGCGAAGAAACTATACAACAGATCACTCCTGAAGATCAAGTTCAATCTTCTTTATTTCGCAGCTATGAATTACGAGGTGAATACACCCTGCCTAGATTGGCTAGACCATTTCGATATTTAAATGAGATTACTAATTTTGTAAGTGCTAGATCAACCTACTCACTATCATACAGCCGTTCTGATCAACTCTATTTTGATATAAACTCTGACTTACAGTTCAATTACCGACTTGAAGTCCCCCACTCTAATTCCAGACTCTCTAGACTTGATTTATTTGAATTAGATATAATTGATACCAACCCATCATCTGAATTCAAAAATAATTTAATTGATGAATTCGGACAGAATAGTTTAGAATACATTCGTATTCTTCAAGATTTTGAGCCGCAAATTTCCTCAATTATAAGGTATAGCTTTAGAGATTACACAACCAATTTGATAAAAAGAAATAATGGCTATTTTAGGGAATTATCCATATCTGCTGGTGGAAATTTACCCTATTTAGTTGACCGATTATTTGTTACGCCAGGCAAACTTGAAGGTGAATTACCAACTCTATTCAAGCTTAGTGATAACCAACTCTTGTACTCACAATTTGTGAAATTCACCATGGATATTCGCCGATATTTTCCATTAGCTTCTGGTACGATTTTGTCATACCGACTATTTGGTGGAATTGCACACCCTTTTGGGAATAATACCTCAATTCCACTAAATCGTCGCTTTTTCGCGGGTGGAAGCAATGATATTAGAGGTTGGGCTCCTTTTCAGTTAGGTCCGGGAACTATCAGCTCCGATCAAGTAACCATCAACGGTGGAGAAATCAAACTTGCATCATTTGTAGAGAGTAGACAGGTATTAATTCAAAATCTTTTAGGTGCAGATTGGTATGGCGGCCTGTATGCCGACGCTGGGAATATTTGGTATGGTCCACGGAATGATTTTAGATCTCAGGATAACAAGGATCAATTAGAGCAGGGACGATTTTTATTTTCTAATTTTTACAAGCAAATTGCGGTTGGTACAGGAACTGGAATACGCATAGATTGGGATTATGTTGTTATTCGTCTCGATTTCACAATAAGAGCTCATGATGTAAATAGTGGATGGTTTAATGACAAGAAATTGTATTTTAGTTTTGGAATAGGTCACTCTTTTTAAGTTAAACATTATGAGTACGTACAAACGTTTAAAGCAACAGACAAAAATAGTTCTTCAGTCTAGATTTTTACAAAGTCTAAGTACTCTTGAACGGTATGAGATTTTACAATTATGCCATCGTCGAACCTATAAAACCGGGGAATTCATATTTTACCGGAACGACCCGGGTACTGGTATGTATTTCATCGAGGATGGATCGGTTGAATTAACGGTCATGACGAGTTTAGAGGATGATCAAAAAATAGATGAACATAAAAATGCTTTTTTATTAAACTCTCCAGATAGTTTTGGGGCTTTATCCATTGGTTATAATCTTAAGCGTAAAACATCAGCCCTTTGTAAAACAGACTGTACCTTATTGGGATTCTTTAAGCCTGATTTTGAAGTATTGATGGATCGACATCCACAAATCGCTGTAAAATTTCTACAAATGTTAACTAATATAGCACTTCGTCAACTAGAGACTGCACTTACAACTATTGAAGAAAATCATGACCCTAGAATTGCCGCTCAAATAGAATTTGATGCCTATTATGACATCGAAAGACTCGATTAATGAAAAAAGGTCTATCGATTGAGCTTCCCATTCATAGCACCGCATTTAAGGGCAAAGGAGTTGGAAGATACCAAGAGCGTGCTGTTTTTGTAAAAGGTGCGGTTCCTGGTGATGTGGTCAAAGCCCAGATTATCAAAAAGAAGAAAAATTTTTTGGAAGCTAAATTACTTGAGATTATTAAAGCTTCTGAAGATAGAGTCCCTCCAAAATGTCGGCATGCAGGAGTGTGCGGTGGATGTAGTTGGCAACAGCTACCTTACGAAAAACAATTAGAATATAAGCGACAGCAGGTAGAAGACCATGTTCGTCGGATTGGCAAATGCAATACTCCAGTTAATGATACTTTACCCTGTGAACAGCCTTTTTATTATCGAAACAAAATGGAATACAGCTTTAGCCCTCGGAGATGGCTAAGCGATGAAGAAATACAACGAGATGATTTTGTCGATGATAGTGGATTTGCAGCAGGTTTGCATGCCCCAGGAAGGTTTGACAAAATTTTAAACTTGAACGAATGTCATCTACAAGACCCTATTTCATTTGAATTATTAGATTTTGTCAGAAACTATGCTCTAAAGCATAAAATTGACGCTTTTGATACCTTTGAAAGAACAGGATTCTTTAGGCATTTGGTAATTCGAAAAGCGTATCATACTAATGATTTAATGATCAATCTTGTTTGCTACTTTGACGATCAAGACATAATAAAGGATCTATATGCAAAAATGATGAAGCGCTTCCCTTCTATCACCACCTTTATAGTGAGTATTAATGATCAACCTAACCCGACAGCAACAGGACGCTATCAGCATGTCTTGCATGGCCCGGGTCATATTGAAGATCATATTGGACCATACCGTTTCACAATTGACCCAAAGGCTTTTTTCCAAACTAACACTGCTCAGGCGGAAACCTTATACTCCGTAGTGGCCAAATTTGCTAATATAAAAAGCGCTGATGTGGTTTATGATTTATACTGTGGAGTTGGAACACTCACTCTTTTCTTAAGTAAGTATGCATCTAAGATTGTAGGAATAGAATTGGTGGACGAAGCTATTAAAAACGCTCGTATTAATGCATCAAAAAATGGGGTTAAGCATGCTTTTTTTGTTAAAGGTGATATAAGAGATACTTTTAATGATAGCTTGATACAGAAATTTGGCCATCCAAATATATTGATCACAGACCCACCTAGAGCAGGTATGCACCCCGATGTAATTACTCAGCTATTAGAACTGGAGGTGCCTAATATCATCTATGTAAGTTGCGACAGTTCAACTTTGGCACGGGACTTATCCTTGCTATCTAAACGGTATACAGTAGATGGCATACAACCCGTGGATATGTTCCCACAAACCTATCACATTGAAACGGTTGTCAATTTAACCTTTAGGCCTTAACTGCATCATAGATGAACGTTTTTTTTTACCACCCAGATAGCCTTAAAGGCATTCGTTATGTCCTTAGTGTAGTCAGATTAATCCATACTAGGGGTTTGTTGCATAGACTGCTTATAATTTTGTTTTGGTTGATATTGTCTATGAATGTAATGGCACAAAATGGTGAGCTTAGAGGAACCATTACCGATAAAAAAACAGGTGAGCCTCTGTTTGGCGCCACCGTTTTCCTTATTGATACTGACTTTGGTGCGGCTACAAATTCCAGTGGGCAATACGTTCTTTCTGAGATTCCAGCCAGTACCTATAATATTCGGGTAAGCTTCATTGGCTACCAAACCCAAATCATTTACAATGTGGTAATTCGCTCGGAGGGTAATATTGATATGGATGCCCAATTAGAACAGGTTGAAATTGGATTGAATGAGGTAGTTATAACCGTTAATCCTTTCACTAAACTCGAAACTACTCCTCTTTCGATTCAGAATTTGAACCAGCAAGAAATTGCCTCATACCCCGGTGGAAATAATGATATAGCCAAAGTAATTCAATCCTTCCCTGGAGTATCTGGTTCGGTTGTTGGCTTTAGAAATGATGTTATTATTCGAGGTGGGGCCCCCAATGAAAACGTATACTATTTAGACGGAATTGAAATCCCAACCATTAATCATTTTTCAACTCAAGGTAGCGCAGGTGGCCCAGTTGGCTTATTAAATGTCTCATTCTTTGAGGGCGTCACACTAAGTGCCAGTTCTTTTGCTGCATCATATGATAATGTACTAAGTGGAGTATTGGAATTTGATCAAAGAAACGGAAATTCTAGGAATTTTGTAGGAAACTTCCGCTTAGGCTCGTCCGAATCTGCTCTAACTTTTGAGGGGCCTTTATTCAAATCAGATAAATCAGTGGCGAACACTAGCTATATCATAAGTGTGAGACGCTCCTATTTACAGCTACTCTTTAAGGCTATTGGCCTACCTTTTTTGCCTGATTACTGGGATTATCAATACAAAGTTTCTCATCAAATAAATTCTAATAATGAATTACTTTTCACAGGAGTGGGTTCTATTGATAATTCCTCGGTAAATGAACTCGACGAATTCGATGCCGAACAAAAAGCTATTCAAGATCAGGTGCCTGTCTTAGAGCAACAAAGCAATACTATTGGGTTTAGATGGCGTCATAGATTTAATAATAATAATGGATTAATGGATGTGATTGTTAGTCAAAATAGTCTGTACAATAAATTTTCAAGATTTGCTGATAATGTAAACGAACAAGGTCTCTATTTTCAAAACGATGCCAATGAATTTGAAAAGAAACTCAGGCATCAATTCAAGCTTTTTTCTGGCCCATGGACCTATGCTTTTGGATATACTGTTCAGCAAGTTGCCTACAATAATACTACACAGGATTTAGTTAATGACAGAAATTTTATTACTGATTTAACATTCTTACGGTACGGTGCTCACCTTCAAGCATCTACAAAAGGATTAAAAGATAGATTGCAATTTTCAGCTGGATTAAGATTCGATGACAACAACTTTACTAGAGATGGAGTAAGTCTATTTGGGCAAATTAGTCCACGAATATCATATTCTTTTAAGTTCGATCCTTCCGGACAATGGAAGTGGAATCAGTCATGGGGTATTTACTACAAAATACCCCCATATACCATACTCGGATTTGAAGATAACATGGGTTTTTGGGCAAATAGAGAAGCTAAATACGTTCGAAGTGAACACTTTGTTGGAGGTTTTGAATATGTTATCGATGAATCATCACGAATCTCATTAGAAGCCTTTTATAAAAAATATTCCAATTATCCCATCTCTGTGGTTGATGAGGTATCATTAGCGAATAAAGGGGGTGGATTTGAAGTATTTGGGAGTGAATTAATTCAAAGTAATGGCTTGGGTAGAACTCAAGGAGTAGAACTATTATTTCAGCAAAAATTTACTGGGAAATGGTATGGAATTGCATCGTTCACCTGGTACAAAAGTGAATTTAGCGGGAGTGACTTAGTTTATCGACCATCTCTATGGGATAATCAATTCCTTATATCTGCTTTAGCAGGGTATAAACTCCGAAACAATTGGGAAATAAATTCTCGATATCGCTATTTGGGTAGGGCTCCTTTTATTCCAACCAACTTGGATCAAACTTTAGAATTTTATCCTGCCATTATTAAAGACTACAGTTCAATTGGACAGAATAGACTTAATGCGTATAATCAAGTAGACATTCGGATCGATAAAAAATGGAGTTATACGGCTTGGAGTTTGGATGTCTTTTTTGAAGTGCAAAACATTTTGGGTAACGCAAACCCTGAAGAACCCAGCTATGGCTTGGCTCGGGATAAAACTGGAGATGTACTGATTCCCGAAAGCTTAGTACAAGTTAATACGAGTACCTCGGTGAATGTGCTACCTTCTATAGGTTTAGTAGTTAATTTTTAAAATTACGGTTAATCTAGTTGAGGCTATTCACTCGCTTTACCACAAAAACCCAATGATGATCAGGATATAGTCGAGTAAAAATGAGCGTATACTCTCCGCCGTCTTGAATACTGTACTTCTTCTTTATGGCTTGAGAAGAAATTGGATAATTCAACGACCATATATTTATGAACTTAGATGCATAGTTTTTAAACCACTTTTTAAGGGATTTATGAGAAGGTGAAAAACCATCCAATACCTCGAAAATACGTCCAGGAAAATGCTTGATCCAATCCTTAGAATGGTAGAGATGGGTATGCTTATTTAACTTTAACAGATCAAAGGCCGCACCTAGATGATCCATGCAATCTAGTTTTTTGGCCCCAACTATCGGATCATATAAATAGGATTTGACTCTATTTGCAAAACCCTTGTCGTCTATGAAGCCATTAGAACTAAATTTAGTTAAGTGATCAGCATCAATTAAGGGTATATTCACTGGAGCTATGCTATCTTCATTAACTAGAACAGTAAAACTATCCTGACCCTTTTCTACAGTTTGATTCTTCTTAATGTCAACTGCATGGTAACGTATTTGTCTATTGTCTTGTTTACTCAGCTGACCAGAAGCATATCGATATTCATAGAGTAATTCTTTAAGCTCATTGTTCACGGATACTGCATGGATGCTTTCTGGAGGGAATCCCTTATTAAGCATCTCATCGATATGTGCCATAGGTGAGGCTTTCACAATCAATTGATCCACACTAGCACTAATTTGCTCCCAAAGTTCAAATAGTTTAGGTTCTGAATCCAGTATACTAACGACTTTATTTCCATGAACTCTTCTCGAAGGATCTAAAAACAAACCCAGGGTACGGGAAGAATTACAGAGTTCTGTAAATTC
>PCAT01000057.1 GCA_002730655.1 Balneola sp. | reverse complement strand
GAAAGCCTTGTATTACGAGGCAGTGAACCATAAACTATCTGGGAATTTCCAACGAGCTATGAATACCTTCAAAGAGTTTGGTAATCGCTATAAAGAAGGTATGTGGGTAGAGCAAGCCTACTATGAGTGGGGAATCTCCGCATTTGAGGCCGGTAATTATGATGGGGCTATTACCATATTACTCAATCTCATACGCCAACAAGACAGTCTGAGTAATGGTGCTCAGGTATATACCCTTCTTGGTGAAATATTTTATGCCAATAACGAATATACTTCGTCTGTTACTGCTTTTGAACAAGCAGAAACTATGGGTAATGTAGATCCCAGCTTACGAAGGCAGGCACAATTTCAAAAAGCTTGGGTGTTACACCGTAATCAAGCTTTCGAACAAGCTCAACCACTCTTTGAAAGTGTGTATGCGGAAGCCCCAAGAGCTAAATTAGGTGCTGAAGCATTATTTTGGAGTGCCGATAGTTATTATAAATTGGATCAATTTGGTGAGGCATCTAATCGATTTAAAACCTTTACAGAATATTTCCCCACCCATGAAATGATGGGAGCTGCTCTATATTCTTTAGGATGGTGCTATTTTAAATTAGGAAATTTTGAAACTGCAGTAGAACCTTTGGAGACTTTTTTAGAAAAGTATGAAGCCCCCCCGATCGCACTCTTTCCTTATGATACCGACACTCAACTTCGCATAGGTGATGCTTACTATGCTCTAGGACAGTATCGTAAATCCATTGAATTTTATAACAAAGCGATAGGTGCTGAACCAGGTGGAGACTATGCGATGTTTCAGGTAGCAAACTCTTATTACAGAGCCAATCGAACCTTTGAGGCGGTGAGCACCTTTCGCCGCTTACTACGTATCTATCCTTTTAGTAGACTACGTGAACAAGCACAGTATAATGTTGCTTATATTTATATGACTACAGGGAATAATCAACAAGCCATAGAAGAGTTTGAAACTGTCATTAACCGCTACCCAGGGACAGAATGGGCTGCACGAGCTCAATATAATATTGGAGATGCACATTACAATACAGGTAAATTTGAGTTGGCAGTTGAGGCTTATCAACAGGTACTCAATCGATATCCACGCAGTTCGTATATTATACAGGCAATCAATGGTATTCAATATGCTCAACTATCATCGGGCAAAATGGATAGTTCATCAGTTATTTTAGAAGAATTCCTAAGCGATAATCCCCAAAGTAACACAGCTGATCGTCTACGATTCCGCCAGGCCGAAAATACATTTCAGAGTGGTGACTACCCAACAGCTATTAGAGAATTTAGACAGTATCTTCGCGTGACAAATTCCGATCAATTAGTACCCCAAGTCTATGCTAATTTGGGAGAATCGTATAAACAAATAGGCGAAGAAGATAAAGCTATTGAGGCTTATGAACTGATTTTAAGTGACTTCCCCCAGTCTAACCAAGCACCTAGTGCTCTAACCTCTCTTGGCTTATTATATTTTGAAAAAACTGAGTATGAGGCCTCCAATGGATACTTTTATCGCCTTCTAACCATTAGCAACCGTTTCCAGCAAGAAGCTTATGTGGGAATGGGAAATGCTAAGTTGGGGCAATCTAATTTTGTCGAAGCCAAAAACCAATTTGAAGCTGCCCTTCAAATAAATCCTAACAATGCAAATGCTCAACTAGGACTTGCTAAAGTTTTTTTTGGACAGTCTAATTATACCGAAGCACATGATCTACTCATTGCCATCGCGGATCGCAACACAACCGAAATAGGTGCTGAATCGCAGTATTTGCTTGGGATCATAAGAAAAATGGAAGGAAATAGTACGCTAGCATTGGAAGAATTTGCAAAAGTTAAGGTTTTATTCGAAGCCTTTGATGATTGGGTATCCGCTGCGTTGTATGATGCAGCACAAATCCATCTTAATTTGGGTAATACAGGGGAAGCCTCTAGTATGCTCAATGAAATCATCGAACGTTATCCTAACTCAACTGTTGGTCAGGCTGCAAACGCACTCATTGAACAACAAAATCTTTAGCCATTTTAGCTTTTATGTCTTCAAAATCGGTTGCCCCCGCCAGATCCTTGTCTGGGACCATAGCACTTACACCAGATAAATCAATTGCACAACGTGCCGCTATTTTTTCATTACTGCACAAAGGTCCATCCACTATCTACAACTACTCACAGGCAAAAGATCCTCAAACAACCCTACAATGTGTGCAAAATCTAGGTGCAAAGGTTGAAATAGAGGCCGATAAAATCAGCATCTATGGCGTGGGACGTGAAGGGATATCCGCACTGACAGATGAACTGGATTGTGGAAACTCAGGAACAGCCATGCGCCTCCTCTCGGGTCTATTAACAGGTGTGGGTTTATCCATAAAGCTTATTGGGGACCATAGTCTAAGCAGGCGAACAATGACTCGAATTATTTCCCCATTAGAAAAGATGGGGGCTCACATATTAGCAAGAAATGGAGTATTTGCACCCTTATACATTAGCCGAGAAAATCCTTTAAAAGCCTTGGAATTCACCCTGCCGATTCCAAGTGCTCAATTGAAATCCTGTATTTTATTAGCCGGTCTTTTTGGAGAGGAAGAGAGTTGCGTAATCGAGACTATTCCAAGCCGAGACCATACTGAACGGTTACTACAACTCCGAGTGGAAACAAATGCCCTAGGAATACGTCACATTTACGCCTCTAAATCAGATGAAATACCTGCACAGAATTATCGGATTCCAGGCGATTACTCTGCCGCAGCGTTTTGGTTGGTAGCGGGTTCTATTGTACCCAATTCGGTCATAACACTCCCGAATGTTGGTTTAAATCCAACTCGCATAGCATCGCTACAAATACTAAAAGAAATGGGGGCCCAAATCGGTATTATCGAGGATAATTCAGATTTTGACGAACCAGTTGCAGAGCTCACAGTACAAACCACAGAACTTACTGGGATAGATATTCCTCAGGAATGGATACCCAATGCTATTGATGAGCTTCCCATACTAGCAGTAGCTATGGCGTTTGCAAACGGAGACTCTCATATTCGTGGTGCCGCTGAACTTCGACACAAAGAAACCGATCGCATCATGGCTATCACTAAATTATTGGATGCCATTGGCTCATCCTATGTCGAATATGACGATGGACTTATTATCCAAGGTAACCCCAATTTGGACTTTGACTGCGCGCAATTTGAAAGTTTTCATGATCATCGTATTGCTATGGCATCGGCTATAGCAGCCCTACAAGGGAAAAAGTTGTCATTTATCAAAGACGCCGAAGCCGCAGCCGTTTCCTACCCAGAGTTTTGGAATCACTTGCACCTACTAAGGCATTAATAATTTTATGAGCAGCCACTAAAAAAATTACTCAAATTTGTGGTTTTTTTAAGTCTTTTATTGCCTTCACCCTCCATTTACTTTACAGCATTTTGATTGTCTAAAAGCAGTATTAGCTTAACTTTTCATGTAATATCTGACATTTCGTCGGTCAATTAGGCAGATTCCTATTTCTATAATGCATTTGGTACGGTCATTGCTCTAACTCAATCTAATCACGTAAACTATCTATTATGAAAAGAACATCTGACCTTTATGAATTGGGAGAAGAAATAGAAAAGCAGGTACACAAATTTGGGCAAGAATTCCATGATTTTGTTGAAAGAGTAGTGCCTAGTTCCTCAAAGGCTAAAGATTTTCGCCCCGAAGCTGACATAATTACTTCGGACAAAAACTTTAGCATTATTATAGATTTACCTGGGCTTACTAAAAAAGAAATTGCGATTACTCGCAAGCAGGATGTACTCATCGTGCAAGGAGAGAAAGAGATAGAATTAGCGGATAATGAACACTATAAGCGAAGTGAAAGAAAATCAGGTGCCTTCATACGTTCTTTTGCTATACCAGAAGGGGCCGATGGCACTAACATCACTGCCAGCTTTCGAAATGGAGTGTTAACAATTCAGCTTCCAATTGGTAGTACCGATGAAGAAGTAACCCACATACCTGTGCAATAGGGTCAGGTAAATTGTGCATATCTCCGCCTTTACAACAAATTTAATGACAACGAACGAGTAAACAGTTACAGAAATGGGAAAAATAATTGGAATAGATTTAGGAACGACCAACTCTTGTGTTTCAGTAATGGAAGGCAATGAACCGGTTGTTATTCAAAACGCAGAAGGCGGACGAACCACCCCGTCAGTAGTAGCTTTTGCAAAAGACGGCGAGCGTATGGTAGGAGCTCCTGCTAAACGTCAGGCCATTACCAATCCGGATAAAACAATTGCCTCTGTAAAGAGGTTCATGGGGCGCATGTTCAACGAAGTATCTGGCGAAACCAAGCAAGTTGCCTACAAAGTGGTTAAGGGAGAAGACAAAACGGCACGTGTAGAAATAGATGATCGTAAGTATGCACCTCAGGAAATTTCGGCAATGGTGCTTCAAAAAATGAAACAAACTGCTGAAGAGTATCTAGGTGAGAAAGTTACCGAAGCAGTAATCACCGTACCAGCATATTTTAATGATGCTCAACGTAAAGCTACCCAAGAGGCTGGTAAAGTAGCTGGATTAGAAGTAAAAAGAATTATCAACGAACCTACAGCGGCAGCATTGGCTTATGGTTTAGACAAGAAAGATTCCGACCAGACTATCGTAGTGTATGACTTAGGTGGAGGTACTTTTGATGTTTCTATACTTGATTTAGGTGATGGAGTTTTTGAAGTTAAGTCGACGAATGGTGATACGCATTTGGGTGGTGATGACTTTGACCAACGTATTATTGACTTCTTAGCCGATGAATTTAAAAATACAGATGGCATTGATTTGAGAACCGATGCAATGGCAATGCAACGATTGAAAGATGCTGCAGAAAAAGCCAAAATCGAATTATCTAGTTCACAAAAAACAACCATTAACCTTCCGTTTATCACAGCCACCCAAGAAGGACCAAAGCACATAAACGTCGATCTAAGTCGCTCAAAATTTGAACAACTTGTAGATGATCTGGTGAAGCGTTCAATTAAGCCTTGTGAACAAGCTCTAAAGGATGCTGGCTTAAAGAAAAACGACATCGATCAAGTAATCTTAGTTGGTGGTTCAACTCGAATTCCTCGCATTCAAGAAGCTGTAAAAGGATTCTTTGGAAAAGATCCGAGTAAAGGGGTAAACCCTGACGAAGTTGTGGCTGTAGGAGCTGCTATTCAAGGTGGAGTTCTAACCGGCGAGGTAGATGATGTTGTCTTACTAGACGTGACTCCGCTTACCTTAGGGATTGAAACCCTCGGAGGTGTGATGACTCCACTTATTGAGTCTAACAGCACGATTCCAACATCAAAATCTCAAGTATTTTCAACTGCAGCAGATAACCAGAGCAGTGTAGAGATTCATGTTCTTCAAGGCGAGCGTGCCCAAGCTGCAGCCAACCGGACTTTAGGTCGTTTTCATTTAGATGGTATTCCGCCTGCGCCGCGAGGTATGCCACAAATTGAGGTGACGTTTGACTTAGATGCTAATGGAGTACTCAATATAGTTGCCAAAGACAAAGGTACGGGTAAAGAGCAAACTATTCGTATTGAATCTTCTTCTGGATTATCTGACGAGGAAATTGAAAAAATGAAGCAAGCTGCCAAAGAACATGAAGATGAGGATAAAAAACTTCGCAAAAAAGTAGAAAAGATGAATCAAGCAGATGGGTTAATCTTTTCGACCAAGAAACAGCTTGAAGAGTATTCAGATAAAATTTCAGAGGACAACAAGAAGGCCATAGAAGACGCAGTTGCCAAACTTGAAGAAGTACACAAAGCCGAGGATTTAGACGCGCTCGATGCAGCCATGGAAGAAGTAAATACCGCTTGGGCAGGAGCTTCCCAAGAGATTTATGCAGCATCCCAAGCTGAGGCGGAAGCTGCTGCCGGTAGCGCAGGAACCGAAAACGATGCGGTAGATGGGGGTGAAAGCACTGCTTCTAATGATGATGATGCCATTGACGCTGATTTTGAAGTAGTCGACGAAGACGACAAGGATAAGTAAACTTGTCTTGAATATTCTTGGCATCGAATCTTCTTGTGACGACACTGCCGCTTCAATTTTAAATGAGACTGGAGTGTTGTCTAATGTCATTGCCTCTCAATCTATTCATGTTCAATTCGGTGGAGTAGTTCCTGAACTCGCTTCTAGAGCCCATCACCGTACTATTAGTCAAACAGTCAAACAAGCGTTAACAGAAGCTAAACTCAGTATACAAGACATTGACTTAATTGCCGCTACACAAGGCCCTGGCCTTATGGGCTCATTGTTAGTTGGCTTAAGTTTTGCCAAAGGATTGTCCCTAGCTCACCAGATTCCTTTGATGGGTATAAATCATATGGATGCGCATATTTTTGCCAATACCATTGAGCATAACCTTGAATTTCCATTGATAGCCTTAACTGTGTCAGGAGGTCACACACAGTTGAGTAAGCTTAGTGGTCCATATATCCCAGAAATTATTAGTCAAACAAGAGACGATGCCGCTGGCGAAGCCTTTGATAAAATTGGTAAACTCTTAGGTCTAAACTATCCCGCAGGTCCTAAAATAGATGTATTATCTCGGGAAGGAAACCCCTACTTCCATGAATTTCCAAAAGGTCTTATGCGAGAAGGATTAGAATTTAGTTTTTCTGGTCTTAAAACCAGTGTTTTATACTATCTCCAAAGTAAAAATGACGCATTTATAACACAAAACCTTAACAATATTTGCGCAAGTGTAAGCCATGCTATTACCGAGGTGCTGGTTACAAAACTAGAGCGGGCTATGCAGGCACATTCTATCCCTCGAGCAGTGATGGCCGGTGGGGTCTCAGCAAACTCAATGCTGAGAGAAAAAGTAGCCGCAATGGCAGGAAAAAATAACTTCACCATATATAAACCCTCGTTATCCTACTGCACTGATAATGCCGCAATGATAGCTGCTACGGCAAGGGTGATGCTACAGAAAGAGCCTAGTATTAGTAGTCAGCAACGATTAGAGGAAGGTTTTGGAATTCATCCATATTCTGTTCAACCTATTTAAGGCTTCGTGAAATTATCATTTAGTTACTCTATTAATTGTACCGTTTGTACCAATGAGAAATGTTTTGCATTTATGCAGCTTAGCTTGTAATTCAGTACTTTTCCTCGATGAACGAAACAATAGATGCTCTTCAACTGAACATTGGCGGTGGCGGACTTATGGTTATGAATATATCTCTGGCCATAATCATGTTTGGGATAGCTTTAGAACTAAAAATCTCCCATTTTAAAGCCATAGCAAAACAGCCTAAAGGAGTTATTACGGGTTTTATTTCCCAATTTTTATTTCTACCAGCTATTACCTTTGTCCTTATTTGGCTGTTGGAACCCTACCCTAGTTTTGCTTTGGGAATGATGATGGTTGCGGCTTGTCCAGGAGGAAATATTTCAAATTTTTTTTCCCAGTTAGCAGGAGGTAATACAGCTCTTTCTATCAGCCTTACAGCCATTGCCACCTTGCTAGCTGTCCTCGCCACACCTTTGAATTTTACATTTTGGGCTAGTTTATATCCTCCGACAGCTGACATACTTCGAGAAATTCAGGTCGACTTATTTCAAGTATTTCAAATTGTTGGGTTAATTTTAGGTATCCCACTTATATTGGGAATGCTTGCAAGTCATTATGCAGAAAACTATGCGCTGCAATGGACCAGTTGGATTAAACGATTTGGAATAGTTTTTTTTGGGAGTTTTGTAATAGTCGCTTTCAGTTTGAATTTTGAACATTTCTTGGGTTATGTTCATTTAGTTATTGGCTTAGTTTTTTTGCATAATCTCCTAGCACTACTAGGAGGTTATAGCTTAGGGAAGCTATCCAATTTACCTGCACCCGATTGTAAATCTATAGCTATAGAAACGGGTATACAGAATTCTGGACTCGGACTTTTACTTATCTTTAGTTTTTTTGGTTCATTAGGTGGTATGGCATTAATTGCTGCCTGGTGGGGAATTTGGCATATAATTATAGGTTTCATAATGAGCTGGTATTGGTCCACAGGTAAAAGTAGTATAAAAAAATTATTTTCAAATGCGTAAAAACTATCTATGGTATAATTTTTGGCGATATATTGTTGTTAAAACTGGACTCTTACTTTTTTACAAAAATATAAAAGTTATTGGTAAAGAGAATCTGCCAAAAGGAAAACCGATTCTAATTACACCCAACCATCAAAATGCACTTATAGATGCATTATTGATTGAAGGTTATTTACCAGGCACCCTATTTGCTCTTACAAGATCTGATGCATTTTCAACAAAATTCATAAGCTGGTTTCTTCGCAGTTTAAACATGTTACCAGTGTATAGAGTAAGGGATGGGCTTAGTTCTGTTACCAAGAATAATGCTATTTTTGAACTTTGTATTAAATATTTAAAAGATAAACATTCAGTGTTGATTTTTCCTGAAGCGAGTCATGACTTGAGAAGAAGAATACGACCCCTTAATAAAGGATTTACGAGAATCGCTTTTGATGCCGAGTTAAAATATAATTGGGAGTTAGATCTTCAAATCTTACCAGTGGGGATAAATTACACTGAACATCGAAGATCGAGAAATGATGTTCGAATTGTATATGGTAAGCCTATCTCAGTAAAAAAATATAAAGGAATCTATGAAACGGACAAAAGAAAAGCTGCTAATCAGTTAAGAAGTGATGTTTCTGATCAAATGAAAAAAACTGTGATGCATATCCCTAATATGGACCAATATCCAGCAATGCAAGTCATACTTACAGATTTAGAGAATGATGAAAAAAAATACTTAGATCCAACAAAAATCAACGAAAAAGTTAAAGAATTAAGTAATCAATTAACCCCTGAATTAATTGAATTGGGAAAGCAAGTAGTTCAGATAAGTAATACTCATGACATATCAATTAAAACCATACATGGAAGAAAAAGACCCTGGGTATTTTGGTTATCATTATTCCCATTTTATTTATTTAGTTGGATAAACAACATTATTCCATATCAACCCATCAAAAAGATTCTTCAAAATAAAATTAAAGATCCCACTTTTGATGCTACTGCTAAATACATGCTTGGGCTACTAATCTTTCCAATTTGGTGGCTAATGATTTCACTTACACTTTGGATCTCAAGTATATCGGCTATATATATATTGGCTTATGCAATACTTAGTATTTTCACATCAGTTTATTTTAAAAATGCCAATTGTCTTTTTGTAGAATCCTCCATCAATAATAAACTAAACATACTTAAATTAGAGCATCCAGAGGCTTATCAAACCTTTATTAAAGGAATAGAATCTTTGAACGAATTTCGTCAAAAGGTGCTTTTGTAATTAAAAATAATATCATCAAAACAATGAAATATTTAGTAATAACCTTTGCTCTAATTATAAGTACAACTAATTGTACAAATGTAGATAAAGTTCAAGATGAGGGAAATACTCCTTCATTTTATAAAGCAATTGCTGTCATAAATCCCATAAATGATAGTAACGTTTCAGGAATTGCTTATTTTCAACAAACTGAAAAAGGAGTACATGTTAAAGCAGAAGTATATGGACTCACCGGAGAGAAGCATGGTTTTCACATTCATACATTCGGAGATTGTACTGCAATTGACGGAACGTCAGCTGGAGGGCATTTAAATCCCTATGGGTTTGAGCATGGTTCTCCAAAATCTTTAGAACGCCATATGGGAGCGATGGGTAATTTGGAAGTAAATGAAAATGGAATTGGCCTTAGAGATTACATAGATGAAGTAATAGTGATGGATGAAATAATTGGTCGTGGGATAATAGTTCATGATGGAGAAGACGATCTAGAATCACAGCCTTCAGGAGCATCAGGCCCACGAGTTGGTTGTGGTGTTATAGGAATCCAAAAATAAAGAGCATATTTTTTTCGTTACTTCAATCTAGTTATGTTGAATAAAACAGATTGAAACCTACACTCTATAAAAAAATATAAGGATCAACTCGGCTTCCAATCCATCATTCCCTCTTTGATGGCGTATGCTATTTTATTTACTGGAATACGTTTTTGGCTCATATCATCGCGATAACGAATGGTAACCTTATCATCTGTTTCGATAGTGTCGAAATCAACCGTGATACAGAAAGGGGTACCAGCTTCATCTAATCTGCGATAACGCTTACCAATTGAACCCGTTTCATCATAACGCACAGAGTAATCTTCAATCAATTCTGATTCAATTTTTCGGGCGACTTCCTGAAGACCAGGTTTTTTTACCAACGGAAACACTCCTACTTGAATAGGTGCTAATTTTGGATGCATCTTGAGAACTGTACGCTTTTCACCATGTACTTCTTCTTCTCGATATGCATCACAAAGAACCATCAATGTACAACGATCAAGCCCAATCGAGGTCTCGATTACATAAGGGACGTACCGTTTGTTACTCTTCTGGTCAAAGTAATCCAGTTTTTTACCGGAAAACTTTTGATGTTGGGTTAAATCAAAATCAGATCTATTGTGGATACCTTCAACTTCTTGCCAACCAATAGGAAATTTATACTGAATATCAACGGCGGCTAGCGCATAATGGGCTAATTTATCTTTAGGATGATCTGAAAATCGTAAATTTTCTTCTCGAATACCTATTCTTTTATGCCAGCTAAGTCTCTTTTTTTTCCATAATCCATAAGCATTTGAATCGGTTCCAGGTTCAACAAAATATTGCATTTCCATTTGTTCAAATTCCCGCATGCGAAATACGAATTGGCGAGCTACTACTTCGTTCCTAAAAGCCTTTCCTGTCTGTGCGATTCCAAAAGGTACCGAAACTCGACATGTATCGAGTATATTCTTGTAATTGACAAAGATTCCCTGTGCTGTTTCCGGACGTAGATACACTCCATCATCTTCTGATGAAGTTGCTCCAAAGGCAGTTTTAAACATTAAATTAAATTGCCGAACTTCAGTCCAATCAAATGCACCAGAGTCCGGGGCTTTGATCTCATTTTCAATAATTATATCAT